>JBKQUS010000060.1:0-14183 GCA_052325505.1 Limisphaerales bacterium | reverse complement strand
TCGGTCAATTGCAGGAGAAAATCATCCAGCCGGCGGTCCAGTTGTTTGAGCGCATGCGATGTCATGCACGTCAAGATGAACCCGCCTGCCAAAATGTCAAGCTTTACTTAACCTAGTATTACTAATCTCCCACGGCATTATATTTGAATCTGATATTGCCATACTACGTGTGTCGGCCTCTCCACCGCTTGCCACTAGCCATTATTTGCAAAATCATGGACATATTTTGTCCAAGCTGCATTGCCGCTGGAAGCCGGTTCGGGAAAAAGCGCTTTACATGGATGGGAAAAACCAAACGCCTGCTCTTTTCTTGCTCGCAGACGGCTGGCGCGCGCAGTCGTGCCACCGTTCGCTTTAGAACCAGCCAGCCGGGGTCGTATCACAACCGCCGGCTACAGCCCGAAGGGTTCTATACATGGCTCAAAAGACTTCTGCTCGCAGTCCGGCCACTCGCCGGACGGTTTTCGCGATCTGAGAAAGCTGCTTTAATGGCAGATGACTGCATCCCGTCTTGGCCATGGGTCGTGTCGCGGAATAAATTTGCACCAGAGCGATCTTTGCGCCCGCCTCTTTCAGTTCGTTCAATCGCTGCGCGTATTCCTTGATTTCACACGCAGGAGGAGGCTCGCCATTGATTGCGGGGAAAAGGCTCTGAATTACCACGGGGCGTTGACGGGCCACCTGCAGGATGTTGCCCATGATTTTTTCCATTGGGAACGACGCGCCGTTTACTTTCTTTAGATAATCCTGTGTGCCGCCATCCAGTTTTGCCCAAATCTCGTCCATTGGCGCGAGCCACTCTAATCCGCGTTGGACTTTTGGCCGATCCAGTGCGGTCGAATTGGTGACAACCACGATCTTGAAAAAGGGGAATTCCCCCAGCACCCGAAGGCAGGCTATGGCCTGCAAGGCCTCCACAAAATGGCTCGACAAGGTGGGTTCGCCATCCCCGCTTACGGCCACGTGCCGGACTTGCAGCACGTCATCCGGCAAATTGGCGTAACGCGGCCGTTGCCGCAGACGGCCCGATGAGACCAACCCAAGAGTCTCACGCAGTTCCGCAACCATCCTCTTAACATCAAACTGTGGCACGACTGCAGGCTTGGTGCGATCAACCTCGCAGTATAAGCACTGGAAGTTGCAGTTTACAATCGGGTTCACGTTTACCCCGATTGACAATCCTCCGGCACGCGGGGAAATCACGAGGTAAACAGACCGATTTTCAAGGAAATCTCTCGGATACCCAAACGCCACTTCATCCGTGATCATTGAATGGGCCCGCTCGTGCCCATTTCCATCGCGGCCAATTTTTTTGGCGCTTCGTTGAACCTGACTTTTGGTTTTCATGAGAACAACATGGGGCACCCTGTCGGAGTCGCACTACGCAGATTTTGGGAAATAATTGCCTATTTTTGTAATTAGTATGACTTATAAATATGCAGACTGTTGAATGATGCTATAAGAATGCGTGATGCCATGTGGCAATGGAGTTTCAACGGTGTTGCAATAGCGACATGCTTGGGAATATTTGAGATTCGGGCAAACATCGAACACCTGGTCTTTTCTTGCTCGCACACGGCACGCGTCTCTGCTACAACGCCCGGACATGAACCGCCTCCTTTTCGGCGATAATCTCAAGTGGCTGCGGGACACGAGGATTTTCCCCGACGCCAGCGTTGATCTCGTTTATCTCGACCCGCCCTTCAATTCCAATGCGGATTACAATGTCCTGTTCCGCGAGGCTTCCGGCCAGGCCAGCCAGGCTCAGTTCCACGCCTTCACCGACACTTGGAATTGGGCCGACGCCGCGCAGACCTTCTCAGAATTTCTGGACGACTGCCCGAACACCGCCGTCGTGGAAATGATGGAGGCGCTGCATGATTTCCTCAGAAACTCCCCGATGATGGCGTATCTGGCCATGATGGCCCCGCGTTTGGTGGAACTGCATCGCGTCCTCAAACCCACCGGCAGCCTGTACCTCCATTGCGACCCGACAGCCAGTCATTACCTGCGGGTTATGCTCGACGGGATTTTTAGTTCAAAACGGATGCTTAACGAAATCTGTTGGAAACGTGCGGCTGCCCATAGTGATACGAAGCAAGGCATGAGGCGATGCGGCAGGATTCGTGATTTATTACTGCTCTACACAAAAACCGACAATTACACTTGGAATCCGATTTGGACGCCATACACGGAAGACTACCTTGAACAAGAATATCGGCACGTTGCGCCAGATGGTCGAAGATATAAAGAAACTGATTTAACCGCCGCGAAACCGGGTGGAGACGTTGAATACGAGTGGCGAGTCAAACGCGAAAAGAAAAGGGCACTCGTTGGGAAGCGGATTTGAACGATGAATACAAATCCCCTAAACATGAGTTCGAGTATCGAATAGTGAAACCCTATCAAGGCCGCTATTGGGCGTACAAAAAAGAGAATCTTTTTGGCTTCGCACGGGCAGGGAAATTAATTCATCGTGAGACAGGTATGCCTCGGTTGATGCAATTTTCTGATGAGATGCCAGGCATTCCGTTGCAAGACTTGTGGACCGATATTTCGCCGGAATCGGGCGCGAACGATCTCGGTTATCCAACGCAAAAACCACGAGCGCTGCTTGAACGCATCATCGAGGCCAGCAGCAATCCCGGCGACGTGGTGGTTGATCCGTTTTGCGGCTGCGGCACGACGATTCACGCGGCGCAGAAACTCGGACGACAATGGATCGGTATTGATGTCACTTACCTGGCCATCAATCTCATCAAACGCCGCCTCAAAGACGCTTTCGGCGAAGACGTTCAGTTCGAGGAACGCGGCCAGCCCACGGATTTCGGCAGCGCGAAGGAGTTGGCGGGTTTGGACAAGTGGCAGTTCCAGCAATGGGCGCTGTCGCTCATTGACGCCCGCCCGCGCACGGAAGGCGAAGGCAAAGGCGCGGATCGCGGCGTGGACGGGCTGCTTTATTTCTACGAAACCAAGGACAAGCGCGAGAGAATCCTGGTGCAGGTCAAGGGCGGCGGCGTGCAGCGCAATGATGTGGCCACGCTACTCGGCGACGTGAACAACCAGAAATTTGTCGCGGGCATTCTCATCACGCTGGAAAAACCAACCAAGCCCATGCGCGAAGAAGCCGCCGATGCAGGCCGATACACTTCCAAGTTCTGGCACGACAAGGATTATCCCAAAATCCAGATTCTGACCATTGAAGGCTTGCTCGACGGCACGGAGCGTGTCGAAGCCCCGCCGCCACTGAATCCCTTTGCAAAAGCGCAACGCGAAGCCAAGCCCGAAAAACAACAGGAAATGCTGTGAACCATGCCTGATGCACTCAAACGCGAGGAATGGGACTTTTCTGGTTTGGAAGCTGATGAGCTAATCCCGGCCCTGCTCTGGGAGGTTCGCCGTGAATATGCTGGTACGGAGGAGGTTGCGATGAACGCTCAGGCTTGGCTCGAAGGCAGGTTGTCAACTAAGAAGCCTCCAATGCCAAGAGGCAGGCGCATGGGCAAACGGCCGCAGTACAATATCAGATTCAGCGCGGCGGAAGTGGCTCGGCTCAGGGCGACAAGCGTTTTCGGGGAATTCATACCGCAAAGCGAGTTTTCTATTCTCCATAAGTGGAACGCCAGCCAGCGCTGCTTGGAATATGATCGCTGGCTGTCGGGCTATCTGCGTCCTCTCATCAAGAACCGCGATGTGCCGTGGCTCTGCCTGCCTGTTGAAGAACGACAGCGCCTTTGTGGCATTTTTAACCGCAACAGAAACGCGGGCATCATCCATGTCGGAACTTGGTGGGACGCCGTTGGGCATTTCCAGCAGACCAAGCCGGACAGTGGCTCGCCGCTGAAATTCGACTTTTCCGAATATACCAGCGTCCTCTTGACAATCAACTGGGGCCACAGCAAAAAGCGGATACTGGCAGCCATTGCAAATATCCTAAACCAGTTCGAGCCGCCAGACTTGACCCGAATAAAACGGTGGGACCACCGTGGCAGAAAAGACCGTGACTTGCTCGTAAAGCTGGAGCGGTTTGCCATGATGCGGCTTCTCCATCATTACACGCTGGTGGAACTCAAGCGGCGGCTTCCCGAGGCTTGGAATCTTTACAGCAGCCGCAAATGGTACGACGAACGCCGCCAGGCTCTCCTGGATTTCCGAGGAGTAATTGGGTCCAGAGAGGCAGATTTTTTCCCAAAACACTGGCTGACGAAGGCTCATCGCACCCGCAATACGCCACGAATACCCGCTAAATAGGATCCGATTTCGACGGCACTCAGAAAATAGGAAACTGTTTCCCGGTGAGTAGTAGATTTCCTTTCAGTGTGTTCTATTGCTTGCGTGAGCATGATGCTTGTCAATGGTTCGTCCATTCGCGCTGTGGGCTGTGACGGATACCGTTTGTTCGTCCAGTTCCACGGGAGCGACATCGTCTACACCCATTACGGCGTGCCTCATTCGGTTTATGCCGGCCTCATGCAGGCCAGCTCCATGGGCGCGTACTACTACAATCACTATATTCGCGGAAAATATCGGTCAACTTATGCATAAGAATATGTCCCTTCAACAAATCGACGCCAACCAGCGCAACGCCCAGAAATCCACCGGCCCGAAAACCCCGGAGGGCCGCGCCGTTTCCAAAATGAACGCCCTCAAGCACGGCATCCTGTCCAGGCAGGTGCTGGTGCGCGGCTTGAACATCAAGGAAAGCAGCCGGAAATTGTCCGCCCTGCATGACCGCTTCCGGCGGGATCTGAATCCGGTCGGGCCGGTCGAGGAAATGCTGGTGGACCAGATCGTCACAACGCATTGGCGATTGCGCCGGGCGTTGTCGGCTGAATCGGGTGAAATCGCCTTGAGCGTGGACGAATGCCACTGGAAACGCAGGTTCAATCCAACAATGTTCTCCCTGCAATTGAAGATGGCGGATGATCCAATGTTGGCCTTGCAAGATTCCGCTTTGGGCAATTCCAGCCTTGCAAGCAGGCTGCGCGAGTTGCGCGATCGGGTCGAACAGGAAGGGGAACTGACCGAAGCCGCCATAAAAAGCGCCTTTGGCGACTCGAACAATTATTCAGAGCGATTCGAGAAACTGCGTCTCCGATTATCGCAAAACGCCAACGGGGCCGATGATGTCACCCTGCGGGAAGAAAACAAAAAGGAGGCGCTAGCTTTTATTGGCCGCGAATTGATGACGGTGGGGTGGCTCCAGGAACAGTGCCAGAAGCGCGAAGCGGCGGAAGAGCAAGCAAGGCAGGCGGCGGCCGTGCTGCCTTCCATGGACGTGCTGGAGAAAATCCTTCGCTACGAAACAAAATTGGAGCGCCAGATGTATCGCGCCATGAGCCAGTTGGAGCGCGTCCAGCGAATGCGGCGGGGCGAGGCCGTTCCCGCGCCAATGACACTGGAGGTGTCGGAAAGATCATGAGCGAAAAGCGCCATTTTTGCCAAACGAACCCATCTTGTCGCTCCGCCCTAATGGACCAATCTGTCATCGGTAGATTGGTGGACAGGCTTTAGTTTGTCCGCACTGGGATTGTTATGGAAAGCCCAACATTCAAAGCCTTGGAAATCAACTGGATAGTGTGGTAAAGAATAGTTGTGATTCACACTAAAGACTCTGCCGCAAACCGCCGATAAACTGCTGAGATTGCAACCGGCTGCATGAAACTAGAAACGATCATCCCCAGGCACCGGGGAGCACCGAACTCATCGTTCGCCAGAGCAAGGAAAGTGCTGCCACGAGAGGCCCCCCCGTGCCCTTGAAGAATCAAATGCCCGAAAATTTCAATCGGCGGATTCTGGTCATTGATGACAACCGGGCCATCCACGATGATTTCCGGAAGATTCTCTCGCCCAAGGCCGACGAAAGCGCTTATGGCAAGATGAGCGCCGAGCTTTTTGGCGAAAACCTCGAGAAAGGCACGCACGCCGGCTTCGAACTCGACTCCGCCTTTCAAGGCCAGGAAGGCTTGGAGATGGTCAAGCAAGCTCTCGCCGTCGGCAGGCCCTATGGCGTGGCCTTCATCGATGTCCGCATGCCCCCCGGCTGGGACGGCATCGAGACCACCGCCAGGATCTGGGAGGCCTGCCCCGACTTGCAGGTCGTCATCTGCACCGCCTATTCGGATTATAGCTGGGACGACATGACCCGCAAATTCGGCCAGACCGACGGTTTGCTCATCCTCAAAAAGCCTTTCGATACGGTCGAGGTCTTGCAACTGGCCGAAACCCTCTCCAAGAAATGGACCCTGGCCGGCCAGGCCAAACTGCGCATGGCGGATTTGGATGCGATGGTCAACCAGCGCACGGCCGAACTGCGCTCCTCCAATGAACAACTGGCGCAGGAAATCGCCGAGCGCTGCCAGACACAAGTGCTCCTTTCCGCATTTTCGACCCTGGGCTCGCTCCTCAGCACCGCGCGCACGGTCCGCGAGGCCGGCCAAATCATCGTCGGCACCGCTGAAAGATTGCTCGGCTGGGACGCCTGCATGGTGGAACTTTACTCGCCGGACACCGACGTGCTCACGCATGTTTTGAATACGGAATCCACCAATGGCCAGCGCAAAGACCGCATTCCCCATCGTCTAATTCGCCCGCCGTCGGCCCTGTCGCGCAAAGCGCTTCGGGATGGCGGCCAATTGGTGCTCAAAAGCAGCCCAAACGAAACGCTGCCCGAGGGGGAGCCTTTCGGAGACGCCATCCGCCCCACGGTGTCAATGCTCTGCGTTCCGATTCGCAACGGCACAACCGCGACCGGCCTGGTTTCGCTGGTCAGCTACACTCCCAAGGCCTACAGCACACAAAGCCTGGAAACATTGCAAGCCCTGGCCGATCATTGCGGCGGCGCCCTGGACCGCATTCGAACCGAGGAAGCCTTGCGCAAGGCGCAGGAAGATCTCAGACAATCCCAGAAACTGGAAGCCATAGGCCAGCTTGCCGGCGGCATTGCCCATGACTTCAACAATCTGCTGGCTGTCATTCGCGGCAATGCCGACCTGGGACGCATGGAATCCCAGAAAACCTCCGTCGAAGTCACGGAGTGCCTCGATCAAATCAGCGCCGCCAGTGAACGGGCCGCCAATCTGACCCGCCAGTTGCTCGCCTTCAGCCGAAAACAGATGATGCGCTCGGAGCCGGTCGATCTGGATACCATCATCACCAACCTGAGCAAAATGCTGGAGAGGATCATTGGGGAAGACATTGCCCTACGCTGCCATCACACCGCGGGGTTGCCGCTGGTGCGGGCCGACGCCGGCATGTTGGAACAGGTGCTCGTCAACCTGATCGTCAACGCCCGCGATGCCATGCCGGGCGGAGGCCAGTTGCACATCTCGACCGAACAACTGACTTTCGAAGCGGGCTGCGATCCCGCCCATCCCGAAGCCCGTCCCGGCGTGTTTGTTTGCCTGAGCGTGAAGGATACCGGCACGGGCATTTCCCCGGAAAACATGCCCCGCATCTTCGAACCGTTCTTCACGACCAAAGGAGTCGGCAAAGGCACCGGCCTGGGTCTGGCCACCGTCTATGGAATTGTCAAACAGCACCAGGGGTGGATCGAGGTGGCCAGCGAAGTCGGCGTCGGCACCACATTCAGAATTTACTTCGAAGCCCTGGAATGCGCCCGTCCGGCTTTGCACAACTGCGCCCCGGAGGCGGAGCCGCCCCGCGGCAGCGAAACCATCCTGATGGTGGAGGATGAGGAGGCCTTGCGCTCCATCACCCGCCTGCTCCTCGAACGCTTCGGCTATCGCGTGCTGGAGGCCGGTTCCGGCCCCGAGGCCCTGAAAGTGTGGGAGACGGCCGGGCCGGAGGTTGATTTATTGTTGACCGATGTCATCATGCCGGAAGGCATCAGCGGACGCATGCTGGCTGAGAACCTGCGCGGCAAAAAAAACTCCCTCAAAGTCATCTTCCTCAGCGGCTACGGCGGGGATGTCCTGGGCGAGAGCAGCGAATTTCTGCGCCAGACCAACAGTTACTTCCTGCAAAAACCGTGCGCGCCCCGCGACTTGCTCCGCGCCGTGCGCTGCTGCCTGAATGGACTGCCCCCGCAACGGGAACAGTTTGCCGCGCCCTCCGGGAGCATCCCAGGCTCATTTTTCATCAACCCCACGCCGCCGCCTGCCGCCGCCCCAATTGTTACGGAAGAGTGCCGGCATTAGACGCAAGTCCTTGATTGACAAGGGTTATTAGATTTATGGGTTTCCAGCTTGATTTGGGCGGCTTTTGGCTTATTCTCCGTAGTCTGCGCAAGTTATACAAATACTTGTTGCATCAACCAGCTTGTTCTAGTATATTTCGCGTTCCGTTTCCCCAGGGGACTCGGAGACGATAGGTAATGCACAAATGCCGACGATTAATCAACTCGTCCGAAAAGGACGCCGTAAATTGCGCAGCAAGTCCAAAGCACCGGCCTTGCAGAACTCGCCTTACCGGCGTGGTGTCTGCATCCAAGTGATGACGCGCACGCCCAAGAAGCCCAACTCGGCCATGCGCAAAGTGGCCAAAGTCCGCCTGACCAACGGCTTTGAGGTCATCGCCTATATCCCCGATGAAGGCCATAATCTCCAGGAACACTCCATTGTGCTCGTGCGGGGCGGCCGCGTGAAGGATTTGCCCGGCGTCCGCTATCACATTGTGCGCGGCACCCTGGATGCGGCGGGCGTCGAGAAGCGCCGCGTCAGCCGCTCCAAATACGGCGTCAAACGCCCCAAGGAAGGCAAACTGCCCAAACCCGCCGCAGCCGAAGCAGCCCCTGTAGCCGAAGCGGCTCCGGCAGCCTAACCCATTTTTATGTCCCGACGTCGTCAAGCAACTAAGAGGCCGCTGTTGGAAGACAGCAAGTACCACAGCACGCTGGTGTCGCGCTTGGTCAACACCGTCATGGTGGGCGGCAAAAAGAACACCGCCCAACGCATCGTTTATGGCGCCTTCGAGCAGATCGCGGCCAAGAACCCGAGCTCCAATCCGCTCGAGATTTTGCAGCGGGCCGTAGATAACGCCAAACCGCGCCTGGAAGTCAAACCGCGGCGCGTGGGTGGAGCGACCTACCAGGTCCCGATCGAGGTTCCGTCGGACCGTCAATTTTCGCTGGCGATGCGCTGGCTCGTGGACTTGGCTGATGCCCGCAAAGGCATGGCCATGAGAGAAGCGCTGGCCTTGGAAATCCTGGATGCTTACCAGGGCCAGGGCAATGCAATCCGCAAACGTGACGAGGTGCATAAGATGGCGCAGGCCAACAAGGCCTTTGCACATTTTCGCTGGTAATTTCCCAGGGTAAGAACAACGCCCCGAAGGCTTGAGCAAATCGGGGCATTTTTATGATTAATTCCGATGGTTGAAGAAATGACAGAACAGAAACAGGTCAACTCGCCCAAACGGCAGTTTACCATGGAGCGGACGCGCAATATCGGCATTGCCGCGCATATTGATGCCGGCAAGACCACCACGACCGAGCGCATTCTTTTTTATACCGGCTTGATCCACCGCATTGGCGACGTGGATGACGGCAATACCGTGACCGATTGGATGGAGCAGGAGCGCGAACGCGGCATCACCATCACCTCGGCCGCTGTGACCTGCCTGTGGACGCAGAAGAAGGAGGAGGGGCTGCACAAGCTTTTCACCGGATCCGGGCATCGCATCAATATCATCGATACCCCGGGCCACGTCGATTTCACCGCCGAAGTCGAGCGTTCCATGCGCGTGCTCGACGGCGCCGTCGCCGTGTTCTGCGGCGTGGCGGGCGTGCAGCCGCAATCCGAGACCGTCTGGCGCCAGGCCACCAAATACAGCGTGCCGCGCATCGCCTTTGTCAACAAGATGGACCGCACGGGCGCGAATTTTGAGAACGCCCTCGAGGACATGCGCAAAAAACTCGGCGCCAATGCCCACCCCATTTACCTGCCCATCGGGGCGGAGGATAATTTCGAAGGCGTCATTGACGTTGTCAATCAGAAAGCCATCTCCTGGGGCACGGGCGAAGTGGTCAAGGAAGGCTTGAGCTACGTGATTTCGGACATCCCGGACGAACTCAAGGAAAAGGCCGCCCAGGCCTTGCGTGACCTCGTGTCCGCTGTTTCAGACAAGGACGACGAAGTGGCACACCTGGTGATCGAGGACAAGCCAGTGGCGCCGCTGGTGCTCAAAGCCGCCATCCGCCGCCTCACCTGCAAGCTCGAATTCGTTCCTGTCTTGTGCGGGTCCGCCTTCAAAAAGAAGGGCGTGCAACCGCTGGTTGACGCCGTGGTGGATTATCTGCCCAGCCCCTTGGACGTTCCGCCCGCCGAAGGCATCGAACCCGGCACGGACAACACCGTGACAGTCGAGGCGGACGACAATGGCAAATTCTGCTCGCTTGCCTTCAAGCTCTGGACCGATGTCTATGCCGGAAAACTGGTGTTTTTCCGCGTTTACAGCGGCCGCCTCAAAAAGGGCGACATCATTTACAACCCGCGCACGCGCCGCCGCGAACGGGTCAGCCGCCTCATGGTCATTCAAGGCAGCGAACGCAAGGACGTGGACCAGGTTTTCTCTGGGGACATAGCGGCCCTGGTGGGATTGCGCAACATCACCACCGGCGACACGTTGTGCGACGAGGAATTCGATGTGATGCTCGAGCCGCCCACCTTCCCCGAGCCGGTCATCAGCATGGCGGTCGAGCCGAAAACCAAGGCGGACCAGGAGAAATTGGGCGAAGGCTTGCAGCGCCTGGCGGAAGAAGACCCCACTTTCCGCTGCTTTACCAACGAGGAAACAGGCCAGCTCATCATCGCGGGCATGGGTGAACTGCATTTGGAAATCATCGTGGATCGCCTCAAGCGCGAATTTAAAGTCGATGCCAGCACCGGCGCGCCGCAGATCGCCTATCGCGAAACCATCCTGGGCAAGGCTGAGGGCGAAGGCAAATTCATCCGCCAATCCGGCGGTCGCGGCCAATACGGCCATTGCTGCATCAACGTCGCGCCAAACGAAAAAGGCAAAGGCAACGAGATCCTCAACAAGATCGTTGGCGGCGCCATTCCCAGGGAATACATTCCCGCCGTCATCAGCGGCATCGAGGAAGCCTGCAAAGGCGGCGTCTATGCCGGCTATCAGGTCATTGACGTCAAAGTGGAAATTGTCGATGGCACCTTCCATGAAGTGGATTCGAATGAACTGGCCTTCCGCATGGCGGGCATCTTCGCCATGAAAGACGCTTTCAAGAAGGCGCATCCCATCATTCTCGAGCCAATCATGAAAGTGGAGGTCACCACCCCCGATGAATATCAGGGTGATTTGCTGGGCGATGTCAACCGCCGCCGCGGCCGAATAATAAGCATTGACGCCAAAAACGGGCAGACCATACTGAACGCGAACGTGCCGTTGGGCGAGATGTTCGGTTATGCCACGGCCATTCGGTCCCTCTCGAAGGGACGCGCTTCCTATTCCATGGAACCGTTGACTTTCGAGCAGGTGCCGTCCAGTATTCTGAACGTAATTATGGAAGCGGCGGGCAAGAAGCCGGCTGCTCGAAGTTAGACAGTCAGGCAGTAAAATTATTAAATTGTTCTTTTTATGGCGGGACAACGTATTCGCATCAGATTGAAGGCCTATGACCACCGGGTCATTGACCAATCGGCCCACGAAATCGTGGAGACGGTTAAACGCACCGGCGCCCGTGTGGCGGGCCCGATCCCTCTTCCCACTCGCGTCGAACGCTTCACCGTGTTGCGCTCGCCGCACTCCGACAAAAAGTCGCAGGAAACCTTCGAGCAGCGCACCCACAAACGCCTGCTCGACATCATCGAGCCGACCGCCAAGACGGTGGATGAACTCAAGAAATTGAACCTTCCGGCCGGCGTCGATATCACCATCAAAATTTGACCTATGCTCGGACTCCTAGGAAAAAAACTGGGCCAGACCAGCGTCTATGACGCCCAGGGCGTCATCGTCCCCGTCACCGTCGTCCTGGCCGGACCCAATCGTGTTCTCCAAACCAAAACGCAGGCCTCCGACGGCTACAACGCGGTGCAACTGGGCTTCGACGACCAGAAGGAACATCGCATGACCAAGGGGCTGCTGGGCCATTTCAAAAAACACGGCGCGACCCCTACCAAGCGCGTGCGCGAATTCCGTGATTTCACCCTGCCCGTCAAGCCGGGTGACGTCATCACCGTGAATATTTTCGCCCAGGGCGATTTTGTCGATGCCATTGGCATCACCAAGGGGCGCGGATTCGAAGGCGTGATGAAACGGCACAACTTTCGGGGCGGCGACGCCTCGCACGGCGCCAAAGGCTGGCGGCGGCGTTCCGGGGCCATCGGGCAGCGCTTGTTCCCCGGCACCGTCATGCGCGGCATGAAGATGCCCGGCCACATGGGCCAGGTCCGACGCACCGCCCAAAATCTCCAGATCATCCAGGTGCGCGAGGCCGATAATTTACTCTTGATCAAGGGTGCCATTCCCGGATCGAACAACGATTACGTCATCATTCGCGAGGCCAAGAAACTGCCCAAAGGCTCCGAGCGGGCCAAACGCAGACTGGCCCGGCACATGGCCCCGACCGAAGGACCTGCTCCAAAGAAGGGTGCCGCCAAGCCCGCCGCCGCGGCCGCCGCCAAACCCGCTGCCGCCCCTGCCAAAAAATAACGATAAATAAGGATTTATGAAGCTGACGGTCAAAGACATTACCGGCAAGGACCAGGGAGAACTGGAAGTGAAATTTCCGCTGATCGAGAACGGCCAGGGCACGGAAGCCGTCCAGCAGACGGTCGTGGCCTACCGGGCCGCGCAGCGCATGGGCACGGCCTGCACCAAAAATGCCGGCGAAGTGGCCGGCACCAACAAAAAGCCCTGGCGCCAAAAAGGCACCGGGCGCGCCCGCGCCGGTTCATTTCAATCGCCCTTGTGGCGCGGAGGAGGCGTCGTTTTTGGCCCGAGGCCGCGCGATTTTGGCAAGAAGATAAGCCGTTCCACCCGCCAACTGTCCCTGCGCAAGGCCCTGAGCGAGCGCCTCAAGGCAGGCGACGTGCTGGTGGTGGACGATATCAAATTGACCTCGCCCAAAACCAAGGAATTTATCGGCGTGCTCAACGCCCTGCAACTGCAAGGCACCACGCTTGTCGTGTCGCACAGTGCCGACAAAAACCTGCAATTGGCCTCGCGCAATGTCCCGGGAGTGGAATTGACCACGGGCGCTTCGCTCAACACCTACCAGGTGTTGCGCAGCGACAAACTGGTCTTCACCCGCGGCGCGTTCGAGAACGTCGAGCAACGGCTGAGCAAGGAATAACATGAACTCTTTTGAAATCATCAAGACCGTTCGCCTGACGGAAAAGGGGACGCGGCAATCGGAGAAGCTCAATCAGTACACCGTGGTGGCCGATCCGCGCGCCAATAAAACGGAAATCCGCCACGCCGTCCAGGAACTCTTCAAAGTCAAAGTGTTGCGCGTCAACACCCTCAACGTGCGTGGCAAGGCGCGTCGCGCCCGCACCCCCATTGCCGGCCGCTCGCCCCACTGGAAAAAAGCCATCGTCACCTTGCGGGCGGAAGACAAAATCACCCTGACCTAGCCGCGCGCGCGGGCAAGTCTGTGATCTTTAAGATTCCAGGTTGGAATCTTAAAGCGTGGTCATTCAACACACGGTGAGACTCCGCTTGTCCCGTCAAAGCCAGGCGACGGCGGATCGAACCCCATCTCGATCTGGTCACGGCTCGACGGAGTCTCGCCCCACCGTCTTTTTACCACTTGCCCATTCCCGAAGGTCGCCACAAAACGACGCGCCAAGGGCTCAAGTCCTCACAAAATTGCCGCGAGGAAGCAAAAAACGCAAGATCGACATCGGTGCCCTCATAGGATCGACAACCTCGGTTACATCCTTGATGGTCAACGACTTAGCCGGTAACACGAGAGGTAACAGAGAGGTAACATGTTACTGGATTCGTCCTGGTCTAGCTTAATTTGGCCAGACCTCTTCTGCTCTGCTTGGCTTGACGCCTGCCGCAAAGAAAATGCATCGTCATCTGCGTCCATCCGTGGTTGAACTCCGCCCGGGCTTCAATCCTGTGGGTCCAGGGGCGTTCATCCTTATAGGTCTTCCAAAGTTATTCATCGGCGGCAAGGTGAGCGCAGCGGATTCATCACCGCGGCCGGCGGTGAATAACTTTGCCGCGACGGCCAAATTGATTTGTGAAAAACTCAA
>JBKQUS010000059.1:0-9793 GCA_052325505.1 Limisphaerales bacterium | reverse complement strand
GCAAGCCGTAAAAGTCGCGCTTATTTTCAGTGCTCCGTGGTCTAAAGGATGGGGTCCGCCTCAGTTTTCGTTAAGACACGTGCTCAATATGCGTTTGTGTACTAAATCACGCTTAATGATATTAGCTAATCACATGCCAATCTTTGAGAAGGAAAAATAATATGTCGCAACCCGCTAATACAGAGCATTTTATGACTCAAAAAACATTTGGCGCTTGAATTTGGAAAAAGGCAAAATAGTAAAGGAATCCGACGCATTTTTGCCTGGAAGGTTCAACAATTCCCTAACCTGCAAACGCAGCCTATTGCCGTACAATAACTTGCGAACTATTCAGATCAATATACTTTAGACTGTAAAGAAAGCTGACTGGTTTCCGTGCAAATAAATAAAAAGGCAGGGCAAAATGCCCTGCCTTTTCATGTTAAAAACCAGAACCTGAGAATTACGCCAGCTTCCGGCGCAGACCAGCCAAGCCAGTCATGGCCGCACCCAAGAGAGCGAGGGTCGAGGCCGCATCAGGCAAGGTGTTTCCTGGCGGGGTGGCATTGCCGGCATAGACAACCAAATCGATCCCGTCGCCGCCAGTGTCCGTCGTATCACCATTATTGCTCTGATCCGTGTAAACGGGAGTGTTGTACCCGCCCGGATTCAGGCTAAAGTTGATGTCATAGGTATCACCAACTGTGGTCGGGAACGCTTGATCGATCCCATCATACGCTTGTGTTGATCCGTCAAAAAAGCCGCCTCCACTCAGTTCGTAGCCCAAGTACTGGGGGAAGTCATTGCCGGCCTGTACAAAATAGCTCCAATCCGGCACCGGGGCTCCCGCAGTGGTGGGGGCACCCACGGTGAAATCGCCGTTTGCTATCAGGTTCGGCCCAACTCCTCCCTGGGTCACGTCCACATTGTAGAGTGTCATGAAGCTGGGATCCTGACGGAATAGGAAGGTAATGTAGGACTCAGTGCTGTTCGCCGTAAAGGACGTTGAATACGGAGTTGTGCCACCCGGTATGGTTTGGCCTGCGAGATCGAGAACCAAAGTTCCCGACACTGGCGGGGCAAGGTTCTCTGCGGCAGCGTGATATGCCAAGCCTGCCAAGGCCACAGTGCTTGCAATTACTGTTATGCGGTTTTTCATTTTCATAGTTTTTCAGCTCTTTGGGCTTTTTTTCTGATTTTTAATCGTCAGTCGCTTTCTCAAGCGACCCGCTCAATGCGCTTATGACGCCATGACTACAGCTAATCATATGCCAAGTTCTGGTCATGAACAATATTATTGCATAAGCGATTTATATTCAGCCAATTACAGCACATGATATATTTGACATACGAATTGGGACAAAGGCAGAACAGTAAAGAAACCCGACGCGTTTATTCCTGAACTCATCATTAATTCTTTGAGCTTAAACCGCAACATATTGCCGCACAACGACTTGCGAATATCCGCCTTCAATATGCCTCAGACTGTAAAACAAACTGACGCTTTTACGCAAAAAACGCCCCAACAGTTGCAAAATATGGCTGGTGGTGCGCCGTGGTATGGCAAAAACTGACGCTTTTACGCGCAATAAATGCCCCAACAGTTGCAAAAAATGGCTGGTAGTGCGTCGGGGCACGGCAAAAAATAGTTCGTGACTTGACAGAGTTTGTTGTTTAAGATGCCCCACACGATGTTCGAGGTTGCTGAATTGGGCCGCAAAGTCTCGAGGGAAGAATTCGACCAGGCGCTTCCGGCCTTGCGGTCGGGGCTTCTGGATGCGCAGTTCGCCCTGAAAACTCAGAAAATCCCCGTCATCATCATCGTCTCCGGGGCGGATTGCGCCGGCAAAGGCGAGTTTGTCCATCGTCTCAATGAGTGGCTTGATCCGCGCGGCGTGGACACGCACGCTTTCCGGCAAAGCTCGGACGAGGAGCGGGCGCGGCCTCGTTTCTGGCGGTTTTGGCGCGCCCTGCCCGCGCGCGGCCGCATCGGAATTTTCTTCGGTTCCTGGTATTCGGATCCTCTGGTGCGGCGGGTTTACCGCGAGATCAAGCCCACCCAGTTGGATGGCGAATTGGATCGCGTTGCCTTCTTTGAAGAAATGCTCTCGGTGGACGGCGCACTGATCATCAAGCTCTGGTTTCATCTGAGCAAGAAGGAGCAGGCGCGGCGGCTCAAGCATCTCCAGCGCGATCCGCACACCCGTCATCGCGTCCGGCCGATGGATCGCAAGAACCTCAAACTTTATGACAGGTTCATCAACACCAGCGAACGCGTCATCCGGCGCACCGATTCGGCGCGATGCCCCTGGCACCTGATTGAAGCGACCGACCGGCGTTACCGCGAATTGACCGCCGCGCAGATCGTTCTGGAATCGCTGCAAACCCGCCTCAAAGACGGCAGCGCGGGCAGGGTCCAGCCAGCGGCGGAGGCCCCGGTCCAGCCGGCGCGCCCCAAATCCGGCGATTCCATCCTGGACCACGTGGACCTTTCGCAAAAGCTGACGGGCAAGCAGTACCGGGAGAGCTTGGAGAAGTACCAGGGCCGGCTGACCCAACTGACATGGGAGGCCAACGCCAAAGAGATTTCGACCGTCGCGGTGTTTGAGGGCTGGGATGCCGCAGGCAAGGGCAGCGCGATACGCCGGGTGACGGCGGCCATTGATCCGCGCCTTTACCGGATCATTCCCATCGCCGCGCCGAGCGACGAGGAGCGGGCGCACCATTATTTCTGGCGATTCTGGCGGCATCTGCCGCCGGCGGGCAACGTGGCGATCTTCGACCGCTCGTGGTACGGGCGGGTATTGGTGGAGCGGGTGGAGAAGTTCGCCACCGAGCATGAATGGAAACGGGCCTATCTCGAGATCAACGATTTTGAGGAACAACTGGCCGCCGGCAACATCGCGCTGGCAAAATTCTGGGTGCATATCAGCAAGGCGGAACAATTGCGGCGCTTCAAGGAGCGCCAAGACGTCGAGTTCAAGCGCTACAAAATCACCGACGAAGACTGGCGCAACCGCAAGAAATGGAACGCTTACAAGGAAGCGATCAACGACATGGTGGCGCACACCAGCACCGAATTCGCGCCGTGGACGGTGGTGGCGGGAAACGACAAACATTTTGCGCGGGTGCAGATTTTGAAGACCCTGTGCGAAGCCCTGGAGCGGCTGCTCTGATTGGTTGATAAACCGACAAAAGTTTCGAAACCGATTGCAAGCGATTTATGGGGCGGCTTCGCCGCCATGCTGGTGGCCCTGCCGTCGTCGATTGCTTACGGAGTGGCGGCATATGCCGCGCTGGGCAAGGACTTCGTGTCCAACGGCGTGCTGGCGGGCATTTTTGGCGCCATTGCCACCGGCCTGCTTTCCTCACCGCTGGGCGGCGCTCCACGCTTGATCTCCGCCCCGTGTGGCCCGGCAGCCGCGGTGCTGTCGGCCTTCGCCGCGGAAATGATTTCCATCCACGGGGCGGGCGAAGCGATGTCGGCGGCGCGGATTGCGGCCCTGATGAGCGTGGTCGCGCTGGCTTCGGGGGCCCTGCAGGTTGGCTACGGCGCCATTAGTGGCGGCAAATTGATCAAGTTCATTCCGTATCCGGTGGTCTCAGGCTATTTAAGCGGGGTTGGGGTGCTCATTTTTGTCAGTCAGATACCCGGTTTTCTTGGCCTTTCGCCAGGCACCGGCCTGTTTGCAGGACTCTCGACGCCGGAGCTTTGGAAGTGGCAGGGAATCGCCGTCGGGTTGACGACCATCGCAGGCATACTCGCCGGGCCGAAGCTAACCAAAGCCATTCCGGCGCCGATCGTTGGTTTGTCGGCGGGAATGCTCACCTACTTCGGACTCGGTATGGTGTTTCCGGAATTGCTCAGCCAATCTGGAAACAAGCTCCTGCTGGGGCCAGTCGGCGGCGGGTTTGCCGCCATATGGCCGCACCTGGCGGATCAATGGAATAGTATTGGCGCCATTGGACCTTCCAATTGGAAGCTACTGATCGTTCCGGCGCTCACACTTTCCGCGTTGTTGTCCATCGACACACTTAAGACGTGCGTGGTAGTTGATACCCTGACGCGCTCGCGCCACAACTCGAACCGCACGCTCCTCGGGCAGGGCATCGGGAACATCGTTTCCGCCTTGATGGGCGGAATGCCGGGTGCGGGAACGATGGGAGCCACGATTGTGAGCATTAACAGCGGCGGCCAGACGAGGCGCTCCAGTTTGTTCGAGGGTTGCTTTGTGCTGCTGGCTTTTGTGTTGTTCGGGAATCTGGTCGGCTGGCTTCCGTTGGCGGCGCTGGCCGGCGTGCTGATGGTCGTCGCGTGCAGGATGTTTGACTGGTCGAGCTTTCAACTCCTCCGCAACCGCAGCACTCTTCTTGACTTCATGGTAATCTGGGCCGTCATCCTCACCGCCGCCCGATTCAACCTGATTGCCGCCTCGGGCACGGGGCTGGCATTGGCCGTGATCATCTTCCTTCGAGACCAGATTCGCGGCCCAGTGCTGCACCGGAAATTTTACGGGAATGAAATAACCTCCAAGAAAATCCGCCTGCCCGCGCAGTCGCAGGCGCTGGAGGCGCAGGGCGGCCGGACGGTCATTTGCCAGCTTCAAGGAGCGCTGTTTTTCGGCACGGCGGACCAGCTCTATGTGGAACTGGAGGCCGACCTGAAGCGATGTCAGTTCATAATACTTGACATTAGGCGGGTGAGAACGGTCGATTTCACCGCTGCGCACATGCTGGAATTGATCGAGGCCCTGCTGCAAGAGCGCGGGGCGTTCCTCCTCTTCAGCCACATGCCGGCGACTCTTCCGGCCGGGCAGGATCTGCAGGCCTATTTCCACAAGGTCGGCGTGACAGATCGGCGGGACAACGTGAAGTTATTTGCCGAACTCGATGAGGCCATGGCTTGGGCCGAGGACCGCCTCCTTGAGGAATATCATCTTCAGGATGAAACCGCGCAGACGCCGCTGGGGTTGGCCGATATCGAACCATTCCGCGGCATTCAGCCGCCGCAATGCATCGCGGCGATCCAGGCCTGCGCCGCCGAGCGCGCCGTCGCCGCGGGGCAGACGATATTTCAATGCGGAGATAGCGGGGACGAGTTGTTCCTGATCCGTCGCGGCGCGGTGCGCATTGAATTGCCGGTGGGCGATGGCCGGCATCGCACGCTGGCCTATCTGGGGCGCGGAAACTTTTTTGGCGAGATGGCGTTCCTGGATCATCGAGCGCGATCCGCCAATGCCGTCGCCACCGCCCAAACCGATTTATTTGTGCTGCGCAGAAGCGATTTTGACCAGACCTGCCGGGATCGCCCTTTTCTGAATGGAACGGTTCTTGGCCGGCTGGCGTCGGTGCTTGCGGTGCGCCTGCGCCGCGCCGACGCGGAACTCAGGAGCCTGCATGACGCATGACACACCCAGCTCTGAGGACTGCCCACGAATGAGCCAAGTCAAGTTAGGGTGAAGATTTCGGCAAGTCACGGCTTTTTGCCGTCCAGGACGCCCAGTTTGCGCATCCATTCACCGGCACGCATGGGCCACGACACCACCGCCTCATCCGACTTGCGCAAGCCGTATCCATGCCCGCCGGTGGCGTAGAGATGCATTTCAGCCGGAACGCCCGCCTTCTTCAGTGCCAGATAATAGAACAGGCTGTTCTCGACGTGAACAGGGTCGTTTTCGGTCTGGACAAGGAACGTGGGCGGCGTGTTGGACGTCACGGTCAACTCCGGCGACAGGTCCGGCCCCTTACTGCGAACCAAATAGGCCGGGTAAATCAACACGGTGAAATCCGGCCGGCAACTGACGTGGTCCGCCTCGTCCACCGGCTCGTATGCGCGCTTCTCAAAATGCGTGCTGGCAACCGCGGAGAGATGGCCTCCGGCGGAAAAACCCAGGATGCCGATGCGGCTGGGATCGATATGCCATTCGGCGGCGTGGAAACGCACCATGCCCAGCGCCCGCTGCGCGTCTTGCAACGGCGCGGCGTATCGCTCCAGCCCTTCCCGCGCGGGCACACGATACTTGAGCAGCACACCGGTGACTCCGAGAGAGTTAAGCCACTGGCACACCTCGGTTCCCTCCAGGTCCATCGCCAGGATATTGTAGCCGCCGCCCGGACAGACCACCACCGCGGCCCCGGTGTCCTTGTGTTTCGCGGGGCGGTAAAGAGTGATGGTGGGGATGCTGACATGGCCCAAGCGCACAACGGGTTTTCCCGCAACAAGCTTCTCATTCGGCTTGCTTGTGTTCGTCTCCACGCCGATGCCGCCCTTTTCCCCGGGTGCGGCGTTGGGCCAGAGCGCCATCGGTTCGGACGCGCTGGCTGTCAAAACAAAAAGGAAAACAACAAGCAATGATGTCGAATTTCGCATAATGCAGAATTCAGTTCAGCCCGCCACGCACGAGGCGGACGTAGTTGTAGATGCGGATGACATCGCCCTGCGGGCCGCGGCCGTGCGGAAAATTCCGCGGGTCGCCGGCTTTGGGATCACTCCGTTGCGCTCCCGCGCCATGAACGTCCATTAGCTGATAAGTTCCGGAACCGCCCGATGGCGGCGGGCCAAAACCGGGCGGAGGGCCTTCGCCCGGCCCGCCAAAACCCGGCCCGCCCATGCCTGGTTCTTCCGGCCCGCGCCCTCCGGGCGGCCTGCCGCGCCCAGGCGGTTGCATCCAGCCCGTTGCGCGACCAAAGGCGACGTAAACGGCGGCGCCGCCCTGACGATCTAGCGGTCCGCCAACGTGTGTCGTGCTGGTCCAGAAGAACGGAAATTCGCCATCGCCCAGTTTTGTGACTTGGAAGAGCGGGGAAATTGCGGCTGAGTGCGTCACGGCGGGCGCGCGGGTGTAATCCACGATGCTCTGTAGTTCCTTGGCATTGGGCAGGCGCCAGTCGTTGTGACCGAGATAGTTTTCGGCATTTTTTGTCTGCACCCACGCCAGCGCCGCCTCCCAATTCATGCCTTTGCCGCTATCGGTTTTCGACCAGATCAAGCAGGTGGCGCGGTCGGTGATGGTGCCGTCGCCGTTGTCGTGAAAATCGTTTTTGCCGTAGTTCGTGTTGCCGCGGACGCAAATGGCAAAGAACATCTTGTCCCTCCCACCGGGCATCGACAAACCGTATCCCTTGATGCGGCCGTCGGCAAAATTCACGCCGAACATCTGGTTTGGGTTGTCCGCATACAAGGTGCTGGTGGCCCATTGCGAATCAATGGCGCGTTCACCGGCGTTGACGTCGCCGTAGGCAAACTTGAAATACCTCGTGTCGATGAAAGGTGTCAGGCGGGAAGTATCGGCGCCGGGACCGACATCGACGCCGCTGAAAAGGATGAGCGAGTATAGCTCCTTGATCGTCGGCAGCCGCCAGTCGTTGAACCCGCCGAACTTCGCGGCATTGAGTTTGGCCGGCAACGCCCAGGCCTGTTTCAACGTCAGCTTGGCGCTGCTGTTGGGCGCGCCGCCGCTGTTGATGTCCGGGCTGCGTTGCCATGTCAGCCCGGTGATGTTGTCCTGAACCGTCAGGCCATCGGCGCTGAGCTTGTAACTCGGCGCCGGCCCCGGATGCTGCGCATCCTGTCCGTAAAATGGCTCCCTTGGTTGCGGCGGCGCGATTTCCCGGGTCGCGTTGTAACACCTGGTCTGGCCAGTGCCGACAATCGGATACGATGGCGCAGCGCCGAGTTGCGTCATGGGGAAACCGACTGTCAGCAAAACGAGGAAGGGCAACAATTGTCTCATGCGGAAAGTGATCAGGCAGCGCAAGCTGGCGTTATTCATATTCGATGGTTTCCGGGCACGCCGCCAGAATGCCGGTTCCCGGCCATTTGTCAAACATCCCTGCGGCAGGGCACCCGCGACGCGGCAAGCTCGGTCTCGAGCCACGCGAACTGAGGGATTGGGTGTTCATATAAGATGGGTTCATTTGGCAAGGTTCAGAGTTTGGCCCCCTCCCCCCGGTATACCCCCGAAAATTCTTCGAAAAATCACCACGCCCTGTTTTAGCTGGAAGAGACTGGCTAATAGCAGGTTCCAATCGAAAATAGAGCAAAAATCGATTTTACGGCTTTTACGGTTCTTTCGGATCATTTGGGATTTATTTTTTGGTCGAAATAGGTCGAAACAGGTCGAAACGAGGGGCGACGCTGCTGTGGGGTCGAGGCGTCCAGGGGTCTGGAGCCGTCACACCGTCACACTTGTTGTCAGTCAAGGACTTAGGCATGGGGCAACCCGTCACAAATGCCGTCACAACCCGGCACGGAGCCGTCACAAACTGCTGTCTGTGAGGATGAACGCCCCTGTACCCACTGGATTTCAACGCAGGGCATAATACGCACGCCAGCAAAGCGTTGAGTCTGAATTGAAACTTTGTAATCGGGAATTTCTCATTTGTTATTGGGAAACACGATTCGAAGAACACCTCCGAAGCGATTTGGGGTGCAGATTGAATTCATGATCAACCACGGCGCGAAACGAATATGGGCCATCCTTAAAAATGGATAATGGACAATGGATAATTGTCGAGATTCTTTACAACCTCAGCAGCCACCCACATGGAAATAAAATCACTTTGAGTCGCTTTGAGTAGTGTGATCGGCTCAATCGTTGGTTGTTTTGTAAGGCGTTCCTGCATAGATCTTTGCATACAATTTGGCTCCCGGAGCACTGGTTTGATTCGGTCTTAGCTAAGATAATCATGGTTTGATTCCGCCGGGGGCCGTTAACCACGGATAAACACAGATGGCCTGATGGAATAAGGGCGAGTCAACCACGGAATACGGGATACGCGAACTCTGACCATTCTCGGGGAAACACGATTGGCCACGGAGCGTTCGCCGTTCCTCACTTCTGCATTCTGTCTTAATCATTCAGACTTTTCATCCACATGGCCTTAATATGGCATTCATTACATGAACATTCCAGTTAAAGAATTGCTTCGTCAACAGATTTTTTAAAGAATTACAAAAAAGTTGCGATTTCCGGCAAAGCGCGCCAAGAGCCTGTTTGAAAACTACGAGGGGGCCTGATTTTGCGCAAAGGGCCAGATGACGAGGCGCAACGAGGGAGCATCCCCCAACGGGGCTGTGACCGAGGCGCAACGAAGTCAGATTGCTTTTTGCGCGAAAACCCTTCGGGCGGCGGTTCTTTTGGCCGCATCCGTCGTTTGCTCGGACCTTACAGCCCGCTGCGGGGATCCTCGGTCCTTGCCGCCTTGGCTGCGGCCAAATTCCCTCGCCGCAGGACTCCTCGTAGTTTTCAAACAGGCTCTTTACACCATGCGCGGCAAAGAGTTAAGAATAACGCCAAGGGCATAAGGCGCGAAGACGCAAAGATTTTTGACAGGGTTGACAAGATTTACAGGATTACGGGGTCGAAAATGCGAGATAATTTGCCAGAGGAAGCTCTTATCCCGCCTGACGCCAAAAACGATGTGGCAGCGAGATGATTGGCAAGGGAATGAGGAAAACCAGGTCTCATTTTTAAACCGCTTGACTCGGCAGTGGTTTTTGGCAGACTTCGCCCATTCTCCGTCAACTGCACGGCGACCTTGCCGGAGCCAATAGAGAGGACGGGACCTTGAATAATGACACTTGCATGATCGCGCGTAATTGATCGTTTACATATGAAACCACAAAACCCCTCTGAAGTGCGATGCTTGACGGACTTTCGGCTTCTCCTTATATATAAAGACGCGATCACCTGCAAGCCAAATCCAAACGGCCCTTCCGGCCGCGCACCACCCAGAGCCGGCATCTCTACGGGGTGGCCCCCAACCGCCTGCGGCAACAAGCTCCGCCGACGGCCGTCAATCAAACCTGGGT
>JBKQUS010000058.1:0-11836 GCA_052325505.1 Limisphaerales bacterium | reverse complement strand
TTGACATGAGCCGCGCTTGCACTGAGTTCATCCACTTTTTTCTGCCACTCTGATGCCGCCCGAAGATGGTTAAGAAGTCCACTGCACTCGACCAGCAAAGATTCATAATGCAGCTTGCGGCGAGCTTCATCCGCGTCTTTACGAATTGCGGCCACTTTGATCACGATGGAAGCCCATGCTGCATGGTTTTGGAGCACCGACAATTTGCCCAGAAGTTGGTCCAGTTTTTCGGCGGCGACCGTGTCAGCGGCTTTGGGCCTAGCTGCCTCTTTTTGCAAAACGTCGCGGAGCAAAGTTACTGGCTGGTTGCTGGGCGCAAATTGCAAACCGATCAAACGGGAATGGGTTTGACTGATTTCCTTTTCAATCTCGCGCCAGCCCTGATCGAATTTCTGCAAGGTTTCCTCCGCTTTCGTTTCCGCTCCAATCAAAGCGTGGTATTGGTCGCTGTCAGATACAACTGGTACAGGCGATGGCGGCGCAATTGAACTCAAAATCTTGTCGATTTGTAGGGTGAGGCGATTTCGCTCCCCTGTAGGCCAACCATCAGGCACAAAACGATCCACAGCTTCCTTGAGTTCATGCGCCCTGCCATTGATCGTCGTCACCTTTCGATTCAATTGCCGAACTCGCTGCTGAAGTTCGACGAACCGTTCTTTGAGGCGATTTTCGGCGGCTTGCACCTGGCTTTCTAATGCGGCCTTTTGATCGTAGAGGAATCGCACGGCTTCGAGTCCGTCGTTGTTCGGATTGGAAAAAGTGGCCGTTACTCGCCGCGCCAGGGATTTCGGCTGTTCCTTGGCTGTGATCTCTTCGCTCCCTATTGATCGCAAGCGTGAATTGACTTCTTGCAATCTCTCGAATACCCGACCGAAATATGCCGCCGCCCGATCACACTCCGCACGATTGCCTCGGCGGGCGTTGCACAATGTCGTCTGAACGACCTGTAAACATTTCGGCCCACTCATAAGGCATCTACTGTTTACAATAAGTGGTTCTGATGCACATTATCGTTAGTCTGGTACTCATGTTTTAGAATGGTTACGTCGGAAGCATTGGTTGGCAAGTATCAAAAGGCGCTTTTATGAGTGTCGGGCATTGTGTGGAAGACCAGTTTAACAGGAGTTGGAAATTTCTGGAACGCTGCCGCAATGCAGGAGCAAAGGCCGACTAGCTGCACAGGTGTTGGAGCGTAAAAGGAGGTTTAGGTGTCCTCGTAGGATGGCGGCGATTGATCTTTCAGGATTGACCCGACAGCGGCGGTGGGCGGTTTAACACCCCCCGCCAGCGTTCGTTGAAGGCCGATTCTTCCGCCCCGCAGCGAACGCTCGGCATTCCCTTCGCCAATTAAACGATTACTGGCGGCGTTTGCCGCCCGGCATCGCCGCTTTTCCATGCGGTCGTCAATTCCGTCATCGGTCCATTTGGATTATTTGGGCGTTGGTTTCGGTGGCACGCAATAATTGGTCAAGTTCATTCTCGGGGTGTGGACTGATGAAAAAAATGCGGCCCGCGCCATTTTGCATGTCCGCGCTTTGCGCCCCTTGGATGTACAAACAAAAACCGCCCGGAATCGTGTAGCCGCGCTCGTCGGTGCTTCGGGCGAGATGGATGGGCGCATCGGCCACGGCCAGTTCGTGAAATGTGGCCTGATTCACCGCCATCGTCTTTTCGGTGGATACGATTTGATCGGCCAGTCTGCGAGAATAATGCGTTTTGATGGCACAATATGCCGCGCCGGTTGCCACAATGGCCACAGCCAGACCAAACACCAGTCCGCCCGCCAGCGCCATTTTCCAGATGCGCTCCGGCCAGACGCGCCCGGCTTCCTGGTTGGCTTCCTTGATTTTCTCCAAGGTGGGCAACACTTCTTTCGCCAGTTCTTCGGTGCGCTGGACGAAGGGCATGATGACTTCGGCCCGGATGCCGGCGTTGATGGATGTACGAATGCTTTCGACAATGGATTCAGTGTCAACCTTGCTGGCCATGTCCTGTGTGAGCTTCTCCAGACGTTGGGCGGCGGCTTCCGCTTTCTCTTGGGTTTCCAAACAAAGCGTGCTGGTGTCTTCCGCTGCATTTCCCATTTCGACGCTTCGCTTTTCGACGATCTGAGCTAGGAGGCCGATTTCTTCCCGCACTTTTTTCAACGACACCAGCGTGCTCTGGTTCGTTTCGCTCACGGCCTGCGGGATGCGCTTGGCATAGTTGGCGTACACGTCCAGCAGCAAAAACAATTGGGCGAAAAACTCGGTCGCATCGCCGTTGGCGAAACGGTC
Source organism: Limisphaerales bacterium (assembly GCA_052325505.1). Taxonomy (GTDB): domain Bacteria; phylum Verrucomicrobiota; class Verrucomicrobiia; order Limisphaerales; family Palsa-1400; genus DASRLE01. The sequence goes on along the minus strand of JBKQUS010000058.1, from coordinate 9,560 downwards.
ATAGACGCGGCGGGCGAATTCGCGTTTGTCCGCCGGGTACGCGGCCAGCATTTCCTCAAAGAGTGGCGCGTTGTCGGTCATTGGTGCCTCCTACTGCGTGAAGTTGACTTTGGCCCCGCGCCGCGCTCGCGGCGCTTCGCCCAAGGCGGGCGCGGCTTTCGGTTTGATCTTCTCGGCTTCCGCCGTGGGAAGAAGCCTCCCGGCGATGCGGTCGTACTGATTAAACATTTGGCCCGTCCAATCCTGCAACATGCCCCGCGCCATGATGTCCAGTCCCAATTCGTCGCTGCCGATGGCTTCGTTGAACGGGATGCCGCGCTCGTGCTTGGTTTCGAGAAAGGCCAGATTCATCTTTACGATCTCGGACAAGAGCGGCAGCGTGATGATGGCCGCCCCCAATGCCTTCAATTCGTCATCCAGTGGGCTGCCGTCAAACATTTTCGTCCGCGCCGCGCGGGCCGGGTTTTTGACAACGATGTATTCGACCTGGCTGCCGCAGAATTGGCAAAGCTCATCCAGATTGGTCATCACGTCCACGTCATCCAACGGGAACATGGTTACGGTGATGCCGATGTTTAGCTGTTTGGCCAGATTGAAAAACCGCGTGGCTTGCAGGGCGGTCCGCAATACACCGTCCAGATGGGCGCGGGCGTCCACGATGGTGACGGGCTTGGCTGTCACTTTTTTCAAAATGGAAACCAGTTCATCCTGGTCGTCGGCCCGGCCCGCCATCGGCACAAGTTGCACTTCACCAGGAAAGAGCCGCGACAGTGTGCGATTGTCGGCGTCCAGATCAAAGCCCTGCCATTCGATACCGCGCTCGCTTAACCAGCAAGCACGCGTGGCGATTTCGAGGCTCTTGCCGACGTTTCCTTTGGCCTGCATCGGAAAAAGCAGGCGATGTTTCACGTTTTTCATAATGGAATGTTGAAGCGGATTTTGCGCTTCGGTTTCTCCGCATCAGCAGGAGCGGGCGGCGGCGCTGATTGCGCCCGCACTGGCTCGATGGATGGCGGCGTGTGTTTACTCTGTCGGAAAAACCGATGCACGTTGCTGGTCGTGGCGCTCACGCCCCGCTCTCTCAGCCATTCCGCGATTTCGGCGAACGTCCAGCGTTTGCGGCGCAGTTCGCTAATGGCGCCCCGGTATGTTTCCAGCTTGCTGCGGCTCGGTTTGACAGGCGCGGATTGCGCCTCCGTCAATAATGATTCTGCTGATGATTGCGACATCGTTTTCTCGTCCTTCGCCATTACCAGTCGGTCACGAATAGATTTTTTTCAAGAAAGCGGATGGAAATTAGATGGAAACAGAGGTTTGCAGAGGATTGCAGAGGGTGCGAATCGCGCCCCGGCAGATTATACGAAGGCATCCGTCGAATCGTCATAGGGACGGAACGCCGGGCGTTGTTCGCGCCAGCTTTTGCGAATGAGCGCCTCGGTTACGATGGCGTCTGGCGCGTAGCGCACCGCATGGGCATACCCGTAGGAATAGACGATGCCGGTCAATCCAAAATGGCTGCGCCGGATATTGATGGAGTCAATTTTTTGCTGCTCTTTTCATAAACGCTTCCTTTTTGTTTTGCGTCATCCGAGAAGCGCAGCCGTCAACGGTGGAGATGCCGCTGGCTTTGGGGCGCACAAGGGGCCAGCGGCATACGACCTTGACGGCGAGCATCGCAGGATATAATTGACGCAAACAGGAAGCGGTGGAACGCTGGCAAGATAACGGCGTATTGAATTGCGGATTTAGGCTGGAAAAACTCTGGATAAGCGTTGGATATGTTAGAGATTTCCACTGGATTTCGTTCTGACGGCCCTGCCCTATTTTCCTGCCTCAAGCTCCGCTTAGGAGAGATGTCTGTAAGTTTTAAGGCTTAACTTTTGTAAGCCTGCACTGCGCTCTATTGCGCCGTTACATGGCTTATCGGTTGCCATGCTCATGCTGCATTGGTCATGTCTTGAGTTTGGGTTGCGGTTCTATTGAGGTTAAAGCCAAACGGCATTGCATCGGGTATGATGGCTTGGTCCTGCGAACCAGTATCATTTTTTGCGCTGGTAACTGCCACGGTTTATATTGGCGTTGTCATGTTGCGGGTCGTTGCCAGTAAGCGCAATGACGCGCCGTAGGTCGGCCACAGACAGATCAGAAAGCAATTTCATTTAGAAAAGGATGCCTGTGGATTCGCGCGAGTAAAACACTGGTTTTGCTGACTCCGCGTTCTCCAAATCGCGCCACATTCGCGCCAACCTGCTTCGGGCGCTACCGCGCAGTGGTTCGCTGTGAGGCATTTGGGTCATTTATGGGGCATTTTCTGCGCCGCAAGGTAATGTGCGCCACGGCCTCGACCGTGACTGACAACCACTTTCTTCTTCACCAAATCGTAAAGATCGCGCGTCGCCGTTTGCCTGCTGGTGCCGGTGAGTTGCTGGTACTCTGCGCTACTGATCTGGCCGGCTGCCTTCAAATGCTGCAACCCCTTTTGTTAGCGCTCATTTAATGACAAGCTGTTAATCACATCTTCAGTAAGCCAATCACGATTGAGGGTCTGGATGAATTGACCGCCAGACTGCCGGAACTCCGGCGGCGGGAGATTGGCTTGGGCGCACAGTTTGAACATGTCGAGGATGCCGCTGCCCGCTTTTTCGGCATAGTGGGCCAGGAACATAGCGTTCAAGGCTTGGTTTCAGACGACCCTTTCACACCCTTTTCTGTGCTTTCTGTGCTGACTGGGATCCGTGCGGTGACGGTGGTGCCATGGCCGGGCGTGGATTTGATCGAGAATTTACCGCCGATCATCTGCAACCGTTCCCTCATGCCGAGCAATCCCAATCGTCCGTTTCCTTTCGTGCGGAGCACACGTTTCACATCAAACGATTTGCCGTCGTCGATTATCGTCAGGCAAATCCAGTCCGGCAGTTTTTTAATTTGAACTTCCACCGCGCTGGCCTGCGCATGGATGGCCACGTTGTTGAGGGCTTCCAAGGCGACGCGATAGAGCACGGCACTCTGGTCGAGGGGCAGTTGGTTTACCGCCGCGTAGGCAGTTAAATGCGCCCGCACGCCCGTCCGCTTCATAAAATCCTTCATAAAAGTATGCAGCGCGGGAATCAGTCCCAAATCATCCAAAACCGTCGGGCGCAGTTCCACGGCGAACCGATGCACCATGGCCAGTGATTTTTCCACGAGCCGTTGCGTCTGCGCAATTTTCCGTCGGAGACTCCTGGAATCGTCCGCTGGCTTCGGAGTCAAGGAAGCCAGATGGACACTAATACCCACCAGAGTTTGGAGAACCGTATCATGCAGTTCGCGGCTGATGCGCTTTCGTTCTGCTTCCTGCGCGAGCAGAATTTCGTGGGACAATTGCCGTAATTGTTGCTCGCTGAGTTTGAGTGCTTGCTCCAGAGTTTTGCGCCGGATTATTTCCTGCTCCAGCTTCCGGTTCGAGGCGGTCATTACCTCCAGGCGGATTTGGGCTGCCTCCGCAACTTTGCGCGCGGTGATGTCCACCAGGGCGGCGCGACATTCCTGCAGGTTGAGCGAGCGTTGGGCTTCGATGTTCACGAACCGCAGCGGTTGGCCTTTGCCAGCAAGCTCAAAATCACCGGATTGTTTGGTCTCGCCTGCAAAAACTTGTTCAAGAAAGGTGCTGAAAGCCGGACGAAACTCAGCGGAAACCAACCGCCCAAAAGGCTGGCCCACCAAATGGGAACGTTCGATTCCGACCAGCTTTGCCCCGGTCAGATTGGCCTGAAGGATGGCACCTGTTGCGGCGAGTGTAAAATAACCGCTCGGTGCAAAATCATAGAGGTCGGTGTAATTCTCCAGCGCCACCTCCAGTGCATCCCGGGCTTGCCGCAACTCGGCGTTCTGCATCTCCAGTTCAATCTGATGGACCTGCAATTCATGAAGCAGTCTCCGGGAATCCGCTCCGGTCTTGGTAACGCCAGCTTTCAATTTCTTCCGCTCCCGTAGCTGGGCTTCGGCCCGACTGCGCAGTTGGGAGGCGTTGGCCTTGTCTGTTGATGGCGGTTTCTTTTCCATGATGCGGACGCTTCACTATTTGCGCGCGCGCCGCGATTTGCCAGCCGCCCCGGTTCGCTTCCCGCCGCCCGCTTCTGATGCCGCCCGCTCCGCAGAATCTTCTGCGACACGCTTTTCCAAAGCCGTGTGCTTGCCGCGCAACTTCCCCTCCAGATTCTTGGCCACGGTGATGTTCGCGAAAGTGATCACCACGCCGTTAATCCGGTCGTCCATCGTGCGATACGGCATGGTGCGCACCGTGAACCAGCGGCCATCGCGCGCGCTGATGGTTTTTTCCACGGCGGCCAGTTTCTGCAACACCGCGCGTGCATCGTCGGCCAGTTCCGGGTATTGCAAATCCGAGACCAGGTCGGTGATGGGCCGGCCCGCGTCGCTGGGGATGAGCTTGATGATTTTCGTCGCCTGCGGGGTGAACCGCCGCACATTGAGTTCCTTGTCCAAAAACAAGGTCGCAATGTCCGTGCTGTCGAGCAGGTTCTTCATGTCGTTGCTGGCTTGCGACAGCTCGTCCACCTTGGCCTGCAACTCGGTGTTGACCGTCTGCAATTCCTCATTCATGGATTGCATCTCCTCCTTCGACGTGATGAGTTCCTCGTTGGTGGACTGCATTTCTTCATTCGTGGATTGCAATTCCTCGTTGGTGGAACGGAGTTCCTCCTGTGAAGTCTGCATCTCTTCGTGGGTGGCCCGCGCCTCGCCGCGAACCTGCAAAAGCTCCTGCTCCAATTCCGCCACGCGCGGGCTGCGGGAGTCAGGCTTCGCGCGCCGAACGGTCGCCTTGGTCGCCACGGGCTCGGCTACATCGGTGAAAACAATTATCATCAAACCCTGCAACGGCCCGGATACATCAAGACGCCGGACGTTCACATCCACGCACTGCGTGCCGCCGTTCGTCCCGATCTTGAGTCCGCGCAGGGTCACGCCTTCTTTTTTCCGCAATGCCTCCTTGAAGGCGTTCGCCAGTTCATAACGCAACCCTTCGCGGGCCATGGCAAAAATATTCAAGTTGGCCTTGCCGGCGGTGGGTTCCAGGTATTTGCCGGTCCGGCCGCTGATGTAAAAAATCTCACCCGCGTCATTGGTGAGCACGGCGGGCGGGGCGTAACTTTGCAGCACCAACTGATCCGCCAAAGCCTGGAGACTGGCCGGCGGGTTGGTAGCCGGACTCGCCGCGGAAATGACCGGCGGCCCGGCGGTAAAGGACGAGGGAAAAACAATCTGCTCCGGTCGCAGCACGGATTCCGTCCGCCGGAAGATCCGCGATTTGGCATTTAACGGGACAAAAAGATGGGTGAAATCCCCAACTGTCTCCGCGCTGCCTTGAAACAAAATGCCGCCGGGAGTGAGGCTGTAGTGAAACAGCGGAATCAGTTTCTTCTGCACCTCGGTGGTCAGGTAGATTAGCAAGTTGCGGCAGCTCAAAATGTCCAGCTTGGTAAACGGCGGGTCCATGATGAGATTCTGCGGCGCAAAGATCACCATCTCGCGAATCTCTTTGCGCACCCGGTAGCCGTGTTCTTCCTTTGTGAAGAATCGCTTCAGCCGGGCTTCCGAAATGTCGGCGGCGATGTTGGCCGAAAAGATGCCCAACCGGGCTTTTTCAATCGCGTCCCGGTCCAGGTCAGTGGCGAAGATTTGAATCGAAAACTTTCCCCGTGGCTTAATTTCTTCAAGCGCCTCTTTGAACACGATGGCCAGAGAATAGGCTTCTTCCCCCGTGGAGCAGCCGGGCACCCACGCGCGCAACGCCTTGCCGGGTGGGCGGCTCGCGAGCAACGCGGGAATGGCTTCTGCGGACAACTGCTCCCAAGCGGCGGAGTCGCGGAAAAAATTCGTCACGCCGATCAATAATTCCTTGAACAGCAGGTCCAGCTCCTGCGAATTCTCCTGCAAGTAGCGGACATAAGGCGCCATCTTTTTGATCTGGTGAATGCCCATGCGGCGCTCAATCCGGCGATAGAGCGTGTTCCGTTTGTAAAAAGAAAAGTCGTTGCCCGTGTGGGCGCGCAACAGAATGACCACCTTTTCCAGGGCGCTCTGCGCCTTGTCATCCAGCACTTCTTCACTCCGGGCCAGGAGCGGGGTGCGTTGCAGATAGGCGAGAATTTTCCCCGGCAACTCTTCCGCCCGGGCCACGATATCCGCCAGCCCGGCGTCAATCGCGCTGCGCGGCATGGAGTCGAATTTGGCAGTCGCCGGCTCCTGCACCAGCACCACGCCCGCGTTTTCTTTGATGGCGCGCAGACCCGTGGTGCCGTCCGAGCCCATGCCGGAAAGAATCACGCCGACGCTATGCTCCTGCTGATCCTGCGCCAGCGAGCGGAGGAAAAAATCAATCGGCAGCCGCATACCGCGCGTCGCGGTCGGCTTGAGCAAGTGCAGGACTCCGTGCAGGATGGACATGTCCTTGTTCGGCGGAATCACATAGACGCAGTCCGGCTGCACCGTGGTCCGGTCCTTGACTTCGATCACCTTCATGCCCGTGGCGCGCTGGAGCAGTTCGGACATGATGCCTTTGCGCGTCGGATCGAGGTGCTGAACAATAACGAATGCCATGCCGCTGCCCGTCGGCACTCGCCCCAAGAACTGATCCAAGGCTTCGAGTCCTCCGGCGGAAGCGCCGATGCCGACGATGGGAAACATCGCACTCGCGGGCGCGGCGGACGTTTCCGGGCGAATAGTTGGAACGGCCTCCTTTTGTCGGTGTGACGATGATGACTTTTTTTTCATGCGCTTATTTACTGCGCGTAATCATGGCTTCTTTGGTCCAGGTTGAACAGCGCGTCATCACAATTTTTTTAATGGCTTGCGAGTGTGCTTTCTTGTCAGCGGTCGTCCGGCCATTTTTTATCCTCTGTCCGCATCAACCAGCTCGATTAATTTGGGAGCGATTGCGGTCAAAGGCAGGATAAAATCAACGTCACCGGTCTTGATGGAAGTCTCCGGCATACTGAAATCTTGCGACGTTGGTCGATCTTGCGCGATGACTGTGCCGCCCCGCTCCTTGATGATCTGCACCCCGAATGAGCCGTCACCGTCGCCACCGGTGAGCACCACGGCAATGGCCCGCCTTTTGTATATTTCTGCCACCGAAGCAAACAGCGGCTCGGCGGACGGACGAGCAAAATGAACTTTTTCCGCAGTGGATGAGGAAAGTTCAAGGCGTCCATCTTCGACCACAGAAAGGTGGTGATTAGGCGGGGCGACAAAAACGCTCCCACGATTTAACACGTCGCCCGTATGCGCCTGCTTGACCACCAAATGAGTGCGACTATTTAAAATCTCGGCGAGAATACTCTTATGTTCGGGAGCAAGGTGCATCACGATGGCAATGGCGGCCGGAAAGTTCGCCGGCAAACCGCCCAAGATAACTGATAAAGCTTTCAAGCCTCCGACCGAGGCCGCCATGGCGATGACTGGAAACAGACGACTCGCAGGCGTCAGGGGAAATTCCGGTCGCAAAACTTGAACCGGCTTTTTCAACCCGCGTGCCGATATGGATTTCTCTTTCATGTGACGGGGAAAATTTGACGGCTGAACTTGGCCACATGACCAGCCGCATGTTTCCTTCCAATCGTGGAAAACGATAACCCGCCGCCATGGCGAAAACCACTTTATTCAGCCTCAATTTTCCAACAGTTTCAGCAATGTCTTGGCTGCTTGGACGGAGGAGGTGGGATGGGATGTTATTTGCGCACAACAATTGCAAAGAGGGATGTCGCTGCCGTGAGCGACCCCGGAACTGACCGGCTGGCCTTGCCCGAATGGGCGTCAGCGATCTCGCACCACCTGGCCTCGGCATAACGATGGACGCAAATTTCAGGCATGGGCATTTGATGCAATCCTGATGCAAAACGCTCCGGGATTTCTGAGCGAGCGATTCTGTGTATGTCATACATCTTTGGTCGCCTCGGTTTTGCCAGACTTGCCCCTGTGAAAACGACAGCTTCTGAAACGCTGCTCGAGTTGTTCAGAAGCCTGAACAACTCGGTTCCTCGGCCTGTGATAAAAATTCCTGAAAGTTGTACCACCGGCGGTACACCTCGAATGACAAATCGGTGCCAGAATCAACACATGCTGGTTTTATGAGGAGATGATGCGAGGCAGAAGATTGTAATGAATTCATTACAATCTTCGCCCAAAGAACATGACAAGTTCCAGAGTATGGTTTGCGATGCGATAGAAAATGAGCCGGAACGCCCTCATGGCGACGTTTCCACAGCGCCCTCGAATGAGCCAGCCATCCGTCGCCGCGATCATTTTGTCCGCAATTGCGGACAACGCGTTGACGTGGATGCGCTATTTAATCATGAGGAAACTTCCGCCCCAATGGGCGCGAGCGTTTCGACGGACGGTTTGCCGGAACAGGCAGTCAGTTATGAATGGTTCCAAGTATAGATTCAATGACCACCGGGAGTTTTTCCGGCCCGCCAGCAAAGTCGAACCCAATGGCCATCGTAATGGCGCGGGAAGCTCGGCCCCGCGTTCTCAACGGTGCGTGGAGGGCAACGGACAGCCTCCGGGCGAGCGCCGCCGCCATTGCACGGCCGGCGAAATCGCCAGCGAGCTTGGCTACTCGGTCAGCTACATCCTCGCGGTCAGAAAGGCCATGTATCCGAGCGAGACTACGCGGCCCCGGCGGATGGACCCGGTTGAGGTTTCGCAATGGATTTACGCGCACCCCTCCTTTCGGATGCGGGATGTTTATGAGTGTCATCCCAAGGATGACCCACGGCAGGAGCACCTGGCATTTTGAGGGTGCGTAAGAATCCAGACTTGCACAATTCCTCAAATAAGTTGAGGATGTGTGCATGAAGAAAAATGACCCTTTTGCTGCTCTGATGACGGTCGCGCAAGACCAGCAAGGCTATTTTACGACCAAGCAGGCGATTGAGGCCGGGTACGCGGACAACACGCACCCGTATCACGTCCATGCGGGCAATTGGGATCGGGTCTGCCGTGGCATCTACCGGATGGCCCATTTCCCGCCGCCAGAGGACGGGGAAATGATGGCCTGGCTGCTCTGGTCGCGGGGACGTGATGAAAAGCCGCTGGCCGCGATGTCGCATCAAACCGCCCTCAGCCTGTTCGAGCTGGGGGATTTCAACCCGGCCAAAGTTCACATGAGCGTGCCAAAAACATTCCGTCGCAACAGCCCGACTCCCAAGGCGGTGGTGCTGCATCGGGCGACACTGACGCCAACCGAGGTCACGCAACTGCGCGGCCTGACCGTATGCCGCCCGCTACGGGCGCTGTGCGACCTGGCCAGCGCCAATCCGGATGCGGTCGCCGATCTCCGCCCCATTGCGGTCGAGGCGCGGCGGCGCGGCCTTATCACCGAGCGCGAACTTTCCGCCATGAAAGAGCGGAAGGACGCGCGGAAAATCGTCGCCACTCTGCTGCCATGAGCCGTTACCAGACGCCGCAAGCCCTGCGCCGCGCCCTGGAGGATCGCCTCCTGGCGCTGGTGCGGCGCGAGGGTGGGGACATCAACCGTTTGCGCCGCCAAACGGCCTTTG
>JBKQUS010000057.1:0-36678 GCA_052325505.1 Limisphaerales bacterium | reverse complement strand
TACAGTATCACATTGCAGTATCAGAAAGTCAAGTTTGCATTGTTATTTGTTTCGTAAGTGCTTGTAAATAAACGTGCGGAAGGGTGGCTGAGTGGTTGAAGGCACCTGACTCGAAATCAGGCTTAGGCGAAAGCCTAACGTGGGTTCGAATCCCACCCCTTCCGCCATCTCTTTGCCACTTCTTTGCAACAGGACATGCGTTGGATTGCTGGTTCCACTGTCTGTTTTTATCCAAGGCGGTTGGATTGAAACAGGCATTTCGCGCATGATCCGCTTGCTGCCAAGATTTATAAGCGTATTTTAAGCATAAGTCAGGCAATTCTAATTATTTGGCATCGTGCCTGCTTAATATCGCGCCATGACTGCGGTCGAAAAGACAGTATGCCAACCCAGCGAGACAGGTTGCGGCGAGCTTCTGCTTCCCATTTGAACCAAAGGAATTTGCCATGAAAAAAATCGAGGCCATCATCAAACCTTTCAAGCTCGAAGAAGTGCGCGACGCCCTGACAGATCTTGGAATCAGCGATTTGACCATCAGCGAAGTCAAGGGCTGCGGACGTAGGAGCGGCCTGTTTGAGACCCTCCGCGGCAGGGGATCTCCCCATGATTATTGCACTAACATCAGATTGGAAGTCGTGGTGCCGGAGGCTTTGTCTGGATCCGTCTGCACGGCAATTGCTGAAAAGGCCAAAACCGGCTCGGTCAACGATGGCAACATTTTCATCACCCAGGTGGACGAGGCCATTCGCATCAATATACACAAAACAGAACCTAAACTCCAAACAGTACAAATGGCGGCGTGTTAAGCCAATGTAGCGACATGCCGCCGACTCGGTTTATCCCGCCACAACTTGCACGGATTCGCCTGCTGATTTACGGGCTGACTTGCGTCCCATTGCCCTGGTCAAGATAGGTCACACCGTTGATTTCGGATGAGTCCAGATACTGCCGCCATACGAAACCGTTGCCCTTCCATTCCGTCTTACGATGCCGGGGGATGGAGGTTCGAATCATCGGCCCCGCCACGGTCAAGGCTTCGCCCAAGACGCGGCCGGACATTTTTTCCTTCGGCTCGATTCCCAAAATCCAGAGTATGGTGGGCGCAATATCGATGTTGCCGCTCGACAGGTTGTCTTTCATCCCCTTGGCAAAATCTGGGCCGAAAGCGATGCACGTATTGTGCATGTCCCAAGTGCTCAAGCTGCCATGCATGCCCTGGCCGGGACCGAGGGACTTGCCGTCGCAATACATCCCGCCCGGCGCGCCGTTTTTGTTTGTCTCAGGCGTCCAGCGCATGGTGACGACGACGTCCGGTCCGGCGGGCGATTCAAGCTCCGATTCCGACATGGGAAACGCGCCGTCCACCGTCGACCGGCTGAAAATGACGCCGCTGTAGGGCTGCGCTTGCAGGCAATGAACAATTCGCGTGATAAGTGCCGGATCGTGTCCAGCCACATAACAAAATACCGCCCCGCCAGTGCCGACCACCATGATGTCCCCGTCCTTTCTCTCTGGTTGGGCCAGTTTGCGAAAGGCATGGAAGCCCTGCTCCTTCAGAGTCGCCGCGACATCAATGTTCTCCAATATCGTCGAAAAGCCGTGGTCGGAAACGACAATAACATCGGTTGCATCCTGCAGGTTCCTTTCCCGGAGCGCCGCAAGCACCCTGGCCAGATTGCGGTCCGAACTCTGGATCGCAGCCAGGGAGGCCTTGGATCCCGGACCAGTTTGATGCTGCGAATAATCCGGTTCGGCCAGCCACAACACTGAAAAGGCGGGCACTTCCTTTTGCCACAATGGCCCGATCAGCGCCTGCGAGGTCCATCGGTCCTCATCGATCTTGTCGCTTCCCGCTTCAGGGAATTTCCCCAGGGACTGCACGAGGCTGCTTTCCATCAGCGCGGGCAGGACGTTCCCCGCGAACACATCAACGCCCGGGGAACCCGCCGGGCGCAGGGCGCGATCATGTAGCAGCGCAATCGGCTTGCTTCCGGCCACCGCCGTGCTCAGTCCGTGCTCGTGCAGGATTTCCGCCACGGTTGGATACGCCAGATAATGATTGCCGGTCAACTCGTCGCCCCGGCGCACGGTCTCCAGCGACTCGGTGTTGATGGCCTTCAATGCGTCAAGGGCGGGGCGAAACTCGTGATTGCCGATGAGTCCGCTTTGCCACGGATAAACGCCGGTGGCCAGCGCCACCGCATTTACCTCCGTTGAGCTGACATAGACCGGATGATGATGCAGAAATGTCACTCCCTCCCGCGCCTGGGCATACAGGGTGGGCGTTGTCGCCTCGGAAACAAAATCCGGCCTCATGCCATCCCAGACGATGAGGACCACATGCGAGGCCCGGCCCGCCGCCCAGCCCTCTCCTCCCGCCAAAAGCAACATCATGCATGTCAATACTCTTTTAATCAGACGCATGGGAAAGTATTCAAAACCCGCGCGGCAGGCGCAAGCCAAAGCGCGCGAAAACCGGCTTGCCGGGCATTTTTGAATCTGCCATCGTTCCGGTTCGGAACATCGAAGTTCAACAATTTTGGACGGTTTTGTTCTCTTAACCGCCTTGGCACGCTGGCTGAAGGATTGCCGGAGTGTTGGGGTCAGACATGCAAAATGAGCCGGGGCCCGGTGAATCGCGGCGGGACGAAACAGCCCACCATGCTGGCTGCGCGCTTGCACGGCCCGGCGGACTTGCGCATCGAAAGGGTGCCGCGCCCCGGCCCGCCGGGAAAAACCCAGGCGCTGTTGCGCGTCAAGATCACAGGTATATGCGGCAGCGATCTTCATACCTACCAGGATGCCCGGATTGGCGATACGCCGGTGACTTCACCTCTCATTCTGGGACATGAATTCTCCGGCGTGGTCAGCGCCGCCGGCCCGGACGCGCTGGATGGCAACGGTCAGCGCCTGGAGCCGGGAACGCGCGTGGCAGTGGACCCCGCCCAGCCCTGCCTCCATTGTGATCTCTGCCAGCAAGGCCATCCCAACCTCTGCCGCAATCTTCGCTTTTGCAGCAACCACCCCTATGACGGCAGTTTGAGCGAATGGATGCTCATACCGGCGCACTGCTGTTTCCCGGTCCCGAAATCCATCAGCGACATCCAGGCGGCTTTGCTGGAACCATTGGGCGTCGCCCTTCATGCCGTTGATCTGGCCAGGTTGCGCCCGGCCCACAGCGTGGCCATCCTGGGCGCCGGTTCCATCGGGCTGTTCATCCTGCAAGTCGCCAAACTGGCCGGCGCGGACCCGATTTTCCTCACCGATAAATTCCCCTGGCGGCTCAAACTGGCCCAACGATTCGGCGCCCTCGCCATCAACTGCGACCAGCAAGACCCCGTCGCGCGCATTCACAAGGAAACCGCCGGGCGCGGTGTGGACGTGGCCATCGAGGCGGCCTGGGCCGATCACTCCATCCAGCAAGCCGCCGAAATGACGCGCCCCGGCGGACGTGTCGTGCTCGTGGGCATCCCCTCCGACGACCGCTTGACGATGAAACATTCCACCGCCCGCCGCAAAGGGCTGACCATCAAATTGTGCCGGCGGATGAAACACACCTACCCGCGCGCCATCCGCCTGGTGGAGCGGGGCCGCGTGGATTTCCGCGGGCTGGTCAGCCATCGCTTTCCCTTGCGCCGCGCCGACGAGGCGTTTGTGCTCAACGCCGCCTACCGCGACCAAGTTGTCAAGATTATCATCGAATCTTGAACCTCCATATTGCTTGGAGCCTGTTTCAAAACTACGAGGAGTCCTCGTAATTTTCAAACAGGCCCTCAGATTTCCCCGGGAGCGTGGACTCTTGATCGCGCCGCAGCAGCGCGAAGGCGGACTCGCCCGCCGAACACATCCTCAGAATCTGCGGCTACACCATTTCCTAAGCCGCTCCAGCCCTCCGCTCCCTCTCCCGCCGGAGGGAGAGGGCCGGGGTGAGGGAAAGCAAGTCGGAAAGGTTGAGGTGACCGGGAGTGTTCCCACCACTCAAGAACAGCCGCAAACCGAGTGCCTGCGCATTGGTAAAAAGTTGACCGAATGGATCGAGCATCAATTCCTGAGGACACAGTCAATTTCCCAGGTCCTCCCATTTCATAGAGGAACTACGTTCTAAAATTCGCTTGATGGGCTCCCCTTCGATTCGCAACTCCTTCAAAAGGCAAATCTGCAATAAAAAATACAGAGCATATGCAATTCTACGCAATTCAAGCCCCTTAGCCACTTTCCCTGATTCCCACGTTTCTTGCATATAATGAGTGTAATAGTTTCGCGTGTGGCGAACCTTCACAGCAAAATCCTTTATCTTGCTAGCTAACTGTGTCGCTTCAGAAGAATGCAAATTTAATATATCATTGATACGCTCCGCGAGAGTTTTTTGATTCGCGAAATGCAATTTCTCTTTTAACCACGCTCGGTGCTCGGCAGGGGCCGCTTCGAGTATGGCTTTCACGCTACTCCTGTATGCGTCCGAAGGTATACGACCGATGCCAATGCCATCACCATAACAGGCTATACCGGCACGCCAGTCGCGGTGACGATCCCTGCAAACATTACCTTCATCTCTGGCTACGACATAAATGACCAGCCGATTTACACCACTTTGCCAGTCACCAGTATCGGACAGCAAGCGTTCCACGCCTGCACCAGCTTGAGTAGCGTCATTATACCCGGCAGCGTAACCACCATTCAAGGAAATGGCTCATCCTCAGGCGCGTTCTGGGGATGCACGAGCCTGACCAGTGTCACGTTCAGCTTTGGCGTCACCAGCATAGGAGCAACTGCCTTCTTTCAATGCATAAACCTTAGCAGCCTCAACATCCCCAATAGCGTCACTAGCATCGGAGAAGAAGCGTTCGGGGCCTGCAAGAGCCTGACCAGCGTCACGATTCCCAATAGCGTCACCAGCCTTGGAGATTCTTCATTCTATGACTGCACGAGCGTGACCAACGCCACGATTCCCAATAGCATCAGCAGCTTTGGGGATAGTGTGTTTTATGACTGCACCAGCCTGAGCAGTATCACATTTGCTTACGGACTTGCCAGCATTGGGTCAGACGTGATCAATCAAGATAGCAACGTGACAAGCATCATCATACCCGACAGCGTCACCAATATTGACGGCGCGTTCACGGGAGCCTATGGTTTGACCAACGTCACCATTCCCAATAGCATCACGAGTATCGGTGATAGTACGTTCAGCGACTGCCCTAACCTGAGCAGCGTTACTATTCCCAGCAGCGTTACGAGCATCGGAGAAGAAGCGTTCGGGGCCTGCCCAAGCTTGGCCGGCATTACGATACCTAGCAGCGTTACGAACATTGGGTCACAAGCATTCCAAAACTGTACCAGCCTGACTAATGTCATTGTACCCAGCAGTGTTACAAGCATTGGAGACGCTGCGTTCCTTGGTTGCAACAGTTTGATTTACGTCTTTTGCGAGGGGAACGCTCCTAGTGCAGATTCGACTGTGTTTACCTACCCCGGCTACCCTGTGATAACATATTATCTTCCGGGCACTATAGGCTGGACATCGACTTTTGGTGGTCGTCCGACCGTGTTGTGGAATCCGTCAATACAAACCAGCAGTGTCAACTTTGGGGTAATAAGCAATCAGTTCGGTTTTACTATCACCGGCAACACCGATATTCCCATCGCTGTCCAAGCTTGCACCAATTTGTCAAGTGGAACGTGGACTACCATGCAATCTTGTTCCGTCACCAACGGTTCAATTTACTTTACTGATCCTGCATGGACGAATTACCCCGCGCGTTTTTATTCCATTTCTTTCCCATAAAGCTTTCTGACGGGAGAAAAGGGCGCTTTTAGATGCTCAATTTTGATTTCCGCTGTCGCGGAGGGATGAAGTCAGACTGTGCTTTTGTCGCTCTGGCCGCCGCGACGGGCTGCAATTATTTCCGCGACCACGCACGACGATTGTGGCAAGTGCCGGTGTCAGGAGAACTGTCAGTAAAAGTTCTCAAAAGTAATGAAAAATAGTGGCGAGTAATGGCGAATTTCCGTTGTAAATACAGGCGTTTATGCTATTTTATTGGCATCTGAATCGGGTTTACAGACCGTGTCCATCCGTGGTTAAAACCACCTGGTCCTGCCACTTCGTTGACATCTACACCGCCGCCAAAGAAGGCCTGCCAATCAACATCGAAGAGTTGAAAGCCGCCGTGGATGATCCCGAAGGCTGGGCACAGGAATTCGAATGTCAGTTCCTCGACGTTCAAGCTGTCCTGCTGCCCTACGAATTGATCGCCACCTGCGAAAGCATCGAAGCCACCGCTACCGCCCCGGCCGGATATTGGGACACAAAACCCTCATACTCCATCGACATGGGCATCGATTTTGGGCGTCGCCATGATCTGACCGTTTGCTGGTCCAACGCGAAATTGGGCGACGTGGCCCAGACGGTCGAAGTGCTGGAGTTGCCCAAAATGAGCACACCGGAGCAGATCGAGTACCTTCGACCCCGCCTGAAACGGGCGCGCCGCGTTTGCCTCGACTACACCGGCGCGGGCATCGGCATGGGCGATTATCTGGTGAAGGAATTCAAGGAATGGAAACCGGCGGAGCATAAATACGGCAAAATCGAACTCGTCACCTTCAGCAACACCCTCAAGGTGGAAATCTTCTCCAAACTCCGCATGGCGTTTGAAAAGCGCGGCGTGCGGATTCCGATCAGCCGTTTGGTCCGCGAGGATTTGCACAGCATCAATCGTGTGACCACCTCCTCAGGCGGCGTGACCTATCGCGCGCCCCATTCAGCCGACGGCCACGCCGACCGTTGCACCGCCCTGGCCCTGGCCTTGCGCGCCGGTGAGGCCGAAGCCAACAGCTTTTGTTGCTTCATCACCGACACTCGCATCAACCGCGTCCTCGCCGAACGTCGGAACAGAAACCCCTTCGCATGAAACATCCCGCCAATCACGAATCCCCTAACTCCGTGGTGAACAGACGACATCCGGACGACCGTAGGTCGTCCCTGCCGGGATCAGTTTGGACTTTAAACGGCGGGGAGGGCCTGCCAGCATGGGGCTTTGCCAAAGTTATGAAATGGAAATTGTTGATGGCTCTGGTCTGTTTGGCTGGAATTTCCCGCGTCGTGGCGGATGACGCGACGGCAAAAGCCGGGGCGGATCTGGCGCCGCTGCCACTGGTCCTGCCGGAGCCGGCACTGAAAGGGACGCCGCCCAATCTGCCAACCAATACCACCGCAGAACCGCTCACTTCGAAGGCGCGTCCGGTGTTTTACGCGCCGAAGGGGGTTTTTAATGCCGCCCTGGGCAAACCGGTCAGCGCCAGCGACACGAATCTCATCAGCGGGGAGTTGCGCCAGATCACGGACGGGAAGAAGGGCGCTTACGAGGAGAATGTGGTGACGCTGCGGCGCGGGTTGCAATGGGTGCAGGTTGATTTGAAGGGCGAATTCAACCTCTACGCCATTGTGCTGTGGCACGACTTTTCCGCGCCCGTGGTTTATCGGGACGTGATTGTGCAGGTATCGGACGATCCGGAATTCAAGACTGGCGTCCAGCCCCTGTTCAACAACGACCAGAAAAACAGCGCGGGATTCGGGGCGGGAACGGACCGGGAATATTTTGAGAATCCGCTGACGGGCGCGGGCAAATTGGTCGATGCCAAAGGAGTGCGGGCGCGGTATGTCCGTTGCTACAGTCACGGGAGCAGTGATAATGCCTTGAATACGTATATCGAGGTCGAAGCCTACGGCCTGCCTGCTTCATGAAACGCTGGTTCGTGCCGGGATTGCTCGCCGTCATGGCCCTGGCGCTGGCTCTGCGCCTGCCGCAACTGACGCTGCGCCCGATGCACAACGATGAAGCGGTCAATGCCATGAAGTTCCGCGCCCTGTGGACGGAGAACCGCTACACCTACAACCCGGACGAATTCCACGGCCCGACCCTGGCCTATTTCACCCTGCCTGCCGCCTGGTTCAGCGCGTCGCACGATTTCAACGATTTCACCGAGGCCACGTATCGAATCGTGACGGTTTGCTTCGGTGTCGCCTTGATCGTTGTGCTGCTATTGTTGACCCCGGAGTTTGGCCGGGCTGAAACGCTGTGGGCGTCCCTTTTCGCCGCGCTTTCGCCGGCGATGGTCTTTTACAGCCGCTACTACATTCACGAAATGTTGCTGGTCTTTTTCACCGCCCTGACCGCGATGGCGTGGTGGCGGCACACCAGAGGCGGGCGCATCGGCTGGTGTGTGCTGGCCGGGTTGGCTTTGGGGCTGATGTGGGCCACCAAGGAGACTTTTGTTTTGGCCATTCTCTCCCTGGCGCTGGCCGTGATTTGCGCCGCCGGCTGGACGCGGTGGCGCGGCGGGCCTGGTTTGGATGGCGGGGCGCGTTGCAAACTTAAATCCATGGCCGCCGCCCTGGGCATCGCGGTGGCCGTCGCCATTCTGTTCTTTTCGTCATTTTTTACAAACCCCGGCGGCCTTGTCGCTGCCATCAAAACCTACGGTCCCTGGCTGCATCGCGCGGCGGGTGTGTCGCCGCATGAGCATCCGTGGGATTTTTATTTCAAACGTCTGCTGTTTTATCGTGCCAGCGGCGGTCTTGTTTGGAGCGAAGGGCTGATTGCGGGCCTGGCTGCGGTCGGATTTGCGGCCGGCCTTGCGGGCCGATGCCTGGGACCGGTCAACGTCATGCTGGTTCGCATCATCGCCTTCTACACGGCGTGGATGACGTTGATTTACACTGTGATGCCTTACAAGACGCCATGGTGCTTGCTCGGGTTCTGGCACGGGGTAATTCTGTTGGCCGGGGTCGGCGCAGCGGCGCTGCTGCGTTTGTGCAAAGCGCCGTTGCTCAAGACCGGGCTGGCCGTCGTGCTGGCCGCGGCCACAGCGCAACTTGGCTGGCAGGCGTGGCGGGGAAATTTCGCGGTTGATCAAGGAGGCGTCCCGTATTGCGACAGCGCGAAGAACCCCTACGTCTATAGTCAGACCGTGCCCGACGTTTTCAGGCTGATGCGGACCATGGACGGGCTGGCGCAAGTTTCGCCGGCGGGCTATGGCACGGTGGTTGAAGTAATGTCGCCGGAGAGTTACTGGCCGCTGCCGTGGTGCCTGCGCCGTTTCCAGCACGCCGGTTATTGGGACAAAATCCCCGCGCAACCGCCCGCGCCCATCATGATCGTATCCACGGCCTTGCACGCCGGTTTCGATCAAGGGCCGGATCGAACACTTTTGATGGCGGGCTATTTCGAATTGCGCCCGAACTTCTTTTTTGAACTCTACGTCAGCACCGATCTGTGGGCGAGATACGTCAAAACCGCGCCGCTGGAAAAGGATTGATATTGCGTCTATTTCAGCCGGTCAAAGGTGGCTTGGAGGATTTGCCAATCTTTTTTGCCGGCCACTTTTTGGCGCGCTTCGGCGTTGACGGCCGCTTCAAGCTTGTTCTTGGTCGGACGATCGGATTTGTAAAAAATGCCGAAATAACCCGGAAAGGGAGCGTCGGCCAGTTTGTAGGCGGCCATTTCATCGGTGACATCATGGCCGGCGGGCACAAGCTCGAACTTGCCACCTTTGCGCGGGTTGGAGGCGTCGAACGCGCCTTCGTAGAATTCCACGCATTCGCTCAGGCATTCAATGACGCTGAAGCCGTCATGGTCCATGGCCGCTTCCATCATTTGCAGGAGATGATTGGGATTGGCATGGGTGGCGCGCGCGACAAAGGAGGCCCCGGCGGCAATGAGTTGTTTCATGGGGTTGATCGGCTGGTCCAACGCGCCCCAGGCGTCCGTTTTGCTCTTGAAGCCGCGCGGTGAGGTCGGCGAGGTCTGCTTTTTGGTCAGGCCATAGACCCAGTTGTCCATGATGACGCAGGTCATCTTGATGTTCTTGCGCGCGGTGTGGTTGAGGTGGTTGCCGCCGATGGAGAACATGTCGCCGTCGCCGGCAAAGACGAAGACATGGAGATCAGGCCGGGTCAGCGAGACGCCGCTGGCAAAAGGCAGGGAGCGCCCATGAATGTAATGCGCGCCGTTGGCCTGGACAAAATAAGGGAACCGGCTGGAACAACCGATGCCCGCCACGGTGGCGATCTGTTCCTGCAACAATTTGCGCTTCTCGATCAACTTGAAGTAGATGGCCAGAACGGAGAAATCGCCGCAGCCCGGGCACCAAGTGGGGTGGTCGGCGGAAATTTCCTTCTTGGTCAGCGGCTTGCGTTCGGTTTCAGGCGGGCCGGGAGGGGCCGGCACTGACGGCGGATTTTGGACGGTGGATTCACTCATAAAATTCTGTCAATAAAAATGTGGGCCGCGCTCAGCGCTTGCGCGCGGCGGCGGCGATGTCGGTTTTGGCGCGTTCAAGGATCTCGCGCACGCGCCAGGTCAGGCCGTCGGTTTTGGTCAGGCCGGTGATCTTGGCGTCGCAATAACGGGCGCGTAGCAGGCCGCCGAGCTGGCCGTAACCGTAAAGCCCCTCGTCGTTCATCTCGACAACGGCGATGTGGTTGAAGCCGGCGAAAATATTCTCCAGCCCGGACGGCAAGGGGTTGATATGCCGGATGTGCAGGGCGGAAACGCTGTCCCCCGCCGCGCGCGCGCGGTCCACAGCTTCGCGGATGGGTCCATGGGTCGAGCCCCAGCCGACCAGGAGGAGGTTGCCTTCGGGCGGGCCGTAAACCTTGGGGGCGGGCAGCTCGGCCGCGAGCTGCTGCAGTTTTCGGCGGCGCTTGGCGGTCATCTGCATGTGCAATTGGGGGGCGGCGGTGGGATGGCCCATCTCGTCGTGCTCCAAACCGCCGGCCACGGGATATTTTCCGCTCATAATGCGCGTGCCGGGAGCCAGGCGGGGATGGACCGCACCGTCCAGCGCATAGGGAATGTAGTCCGCGACAGGCGTCAAATCGGGCGAAAGGTCCTGGCACAGTTTTTCCAGGTCCGGTTCTTCAAAAGCTTCGATGCGCGTGGCGAGGGATTGGTCGCTCAGGATGATGACGGGCACATTGTAGCGGCGCGCGATGTTGACGGCCTCGATGGCGGTGTAAAAGCAGTCTTCCACGCCGGTGGGCGCCAGCACCACCCGCGGCGAATCGCCGTGTCCGCCAAAGCAGGCGATGTTCAGGTCCGATTGTTCGACGTTGGTCGGCAGGCCGGTGGAAGGACCACCGCGCTGGACATTGACAATCACCACCGGCACTTCCGCCATCACCGCCCAGCCGAGGGCCTCTGTTTTGAGCGAGATGCCCGGGCCGCTGGAACCGGTGACCGCAACATGCCCGGCCCAACCCGCGCCAATGGCCATGGAGATCGAGGCGATTTCATCTTCGCACTGCACGAAGGTGCCGCCGTATTTTGGCAGCTCGCGCCGCAACAATTCCATGACGTCCGACCAGGGAGTGATGGGATAAGCCGCGCCGAAGCGCACGCCGGCGGCGATCAGCCCGTAAGCCAGCGCTTCGTTCCCGTTCATCACGACCTGGTGCCCCGCCTTCTTGGGAGACTCCACAAATTGGAACGTTTCCAGAATCGGCCCCAGCGAATAGCCGTAGCCGGCATTGAAGCCGAGCATGGCATTCTTGAGAATGCTCACATCCTTGCCGCCAAACCGCTCGGCGATCAATTTCTCCAGCTTGGCAATGTTCAAATCAAAAATCCTTGCCACCAGGCCGAGGGCAAAGATGTTTTTGCCTTTGTCCTTCGCCGTCCCGCCGATGGCCTCAACCGTCCGGCTGGAAATGGGAACGGCCACATGCCGGTACTCTTTTTCCCATTCGGGTTTCGGCTGCACATGATCGGAGTCGTAAATAACGATGCCGCCTTTGCGCAGCGCGCCGATGTGCTCCTCATAGGAATGCTGGTAA
Organism: Limisphaerales bacterium; assembly: GCA_052325505.1. Lineage (GTDB taxonomy): Bacteria > Verrucomicrobiota > Verrucomicrobiia > Limisphaerales > Palsa-1400 > DASRLE01. The sequence continues at coordinate 24,842 of JBKQUS010000057.1, read as the reverse complement.
AACGCCATCAGCATGTCCGCCTCATCGCCGGCGCTCAACACTTCCCCCGAGCCGATGCGCACCTGAAAGATGGAAGGCCCGCCGGAAATGGTGGCGGGGATGGTCATGAAAGTCATCACTTCCTGTTCGCTGCGCCCCGCCAGGCGGGCGAGGAAGCCGCCGATGGCCTGGATGCCATCTTGGGAATTGCCGGCAAAACGAATGACCGCCTCAGAAATCCTCGATACGCTGCCCGCGTTGCCGTTGCGAGCCGGCGTCACAATTGATTCACTCATGTTCGTATATCCACTGGGCCGCACGCCGACGAAGGAGCCGCCACCGTGTTTAGTGGCGGCTTTCTCCATTTGCTCTGGCGCGAGCTTTGTTAATTAGAGCCTACCATTTCACCATAAGAATGTCAAATGCTGAGGATTATTCACAAGTTCCGTAAAGACAGGCGTTTGCCGATAAAATCGCGGAAAATCGGAATAAAAACCATAATGTATTAGATGCAGTAATTTGCACAGGCATCAGGTTAACCGATTATCATATTCTAATAATCCATCATCCGGCGGCGCGGGGTGGCTTTGGAGACATCTCCGCCAACGCGGTCGTCCACTTACACGCGGGTTGGAAATCGTTACGGCTGAGAGGCCGCCGCCCGGTTGATGAAATCACGAAAGATGGCGTTGAAGAGAAAGTTTGTCGCGCGCATTTTCTCGGGATGGAACTGTACGGCGAGAATGTTGCCCTTCTTGTTCTCGAAAGCTTCCACCAGCCGGTCATCCGACCAGGCCGTCGGCACCAGCCCTTCGCCCAACACCTTGACTCCTTGATGGTGATAACTATTCACTTCAAGACGCTCTGTCTTGACCGAGCGGAAGAGAAGGCTTCCTTTCTGAATTGTGATCTCGTGGAAACAAGGCTGCGGAAAGGACTTGCCGTTGGGGCACAGCCGGTGTTGCACCTTCGTGCCGAGTTGTGAGGGCAAGTCCTGGAACAAGGTGCCGTTGAAAGAAACATTTAGAATCTGCAATCCCCTGCAGATTCCAAGGATGGTCATATTTCGCGCTTCCGCTTGTCTGACCGAGGCGCATTCGTAATCGTCGAAATGGCGATCGGGGTTGTCCAGATTCGTCACCACTTGCTTTTCGTGGTACAGGTCCGGGTCAATGTCATCGCCGCCTGGAATCAGGAGCGCGGAAACAGTCAGAAGTTGGAGTGAGGGGTTGGTCGAACCTTTATACGGGAGAGGCACAATCCTGGCGCCGTTTTCATTGATCGCCTTGAAGTAATTCGTGAGAAGGGGCAAATCATTGCTTTTGCAGAGCAGCCCGACGTCAACGCGCTTTGCCAGTGGGGCGCTTTTGCCGGAGCTCAAATCTGGCTGGCCACCGCAATGTGAAACACCAAGGAGAAGAGCCAGGCAGAGGGCAACTTTCGTGTTCATTCAAGAGAACCTGCTTCGCTTGCCAAAAGAAGTCAAAAAACTCTTTTGTCCTGTTACTGCACTTCACCCGACTCCGGGAGGCTGGCCCTTCATGAACGCTTGCTCTTGGAGGACGCACAGCCGCGGGAAGGTCTTTAGCAACATCTGTTATTGGAACTTCATCATTCGCCGTTGCCAGCGGGGCTTCGTAACCGATAACATGCGGCCATGCGTGATGAATCACTTCAATTTTTGGAGCGGCTGATCAACACCCCAAGCCCTTCGGGCCATGAGGCGCGCGGGCAGCGGGTCTGGCTTGATTATGTCAAACCTTTTGCCGATGAAACTTTCAGCGACGCCTACGGCAACGCCGTCGCCGTGCTGAACAAGGGCGGCTCGCCCCGTTTGATGCTGGCGGCGCACGCCGATGAGATTTCCATGTCCGTCAACTACATAGATACCAACGGTTTTATTTATGTGCGGAAAGTGGGCGGCATCGACCCGGCCATCACCAAGGCGCAGCGCATCACCATTCATGCCAGGGGCGGCCCGGTCCGGGGCGTCGTCGGCAACGTCGCTCCGCACTTGATGAAAGGCGACACGGACCGCAAAACGCCCAAAATGGAGGATTTATTCATCGACATCGGGGTGAGTAGCCGCCAGCAGGCGGAGAAATTGATCCGCGTCGGGGATATGATCACTTTGAATGATCCGTTCGAATTGTTACGCAACAATCTGGCCATTGCGCGGGCGTTTGACAACCGGATCGGAACCTTCGCGGTGGCCGAGACCCTGCGGCAGTTGAGGGAAGATAAAACCAAACTCAATGCGGAAATTCTGGCCGTTTCCAACATCATGGAGGAGGTCGGCCTTTTTGGCGCGCGCCAGATCGCCTATACCCTCAAGCCGGACGTGGCGCTGGTGGTGGATGTGACCCACGCCACGGATTACCCGACCGTCAGCCAACAACAACACGGCGACGTAAAAATCGGCCACGGCCCCGCGCTCACCCACGGCGGCTGCAATCATTCCGAAGTGGTGGCCCGTCTCGAAAAAGTTGCCGGGGCGCAAAGGATCAAATTGCAACACGAAGCCACTTCCAACACCTCCGGCACGGACACCGACGTGATATTCTGGACGCGCGGCGGGATTCCGAGCGCGCTGATCAGTTTGCCCAACCGCTATATGCACTCCCCGGTGGAGGTGGTCAGCTTGAAGGATCTGGAACAGATTCCCCGCTTGATGGGCGCCTTTGCCAGATCATTGAAAAAGGGGGAAGAGTTCAAGGTGAAAATATAAGTCTTACGGGACCTCCACCGTCCGTCCGGCGCGCCAGGGGATTTCCTTTTTGTCAATAATCAGAACGCGCGGCAACAACTCGATTTCATGGCCGAACTGGCGCATGGTCACCGTCCCAGGCAGAAACGTCGGGTCCTGGAAAATCATTTCGCCGAAGGGCAGATTCGTCACCGCCTTGTCAAAACGTTGGGCGCGGGCCAGGTTGACGGGCGCGATTTTCCGGCCGGGAAAGGCGATTTTTTGGGAAATTTTCAACACCGGCTCGGAAATCAGGAGCGAGGGCCGGCCGGCGGCGTCGGTGGCGAAGGTGATTTCCCACGGGCCTCTGAACACACGCCGATGTTGAATCCAACTGAAGCCGGCAATGTAAAGGACCAGCGCGATGGCGAAAGCGATGGCAAAATGCCTGATGGAGCCGTCCGAACGCATTGCGCCATCTTTTGGCACACGCCATCCTGTGTCAAGGAACGGTGGCTCAACCCCAACTCGTTGCATTCCCACCTCTCAAGGCCACGTCAACCGGTAGAAGCGCGCCGGCGCGTTGCCCGCGGCTTTCGAATCATAAAACTGCTCGATCGGAGATGTAAGCACGAGGTTTGTCCAGTTCTTCAAATCGGAGGAGGCCTGCACGTTGAATTCCCAGAGTGGGGAGTTGCTCAGGCTGAACTGGAACAGGCCGCCGTTTAATCTTTGCGGATTCATCATAATCAATGAAGAGTTGGCGCCCGCGAAATAATTGCTGAGCACTTCGCTGACATCATTAGAATTGACCACGCCCGCGCCAATTCTCCCCAGCGCGGCCGCCAGGACGCTCTGGTCCACCACGCCGCCGTTATAATAGCTCAGCACGGCGCTCACCTCGCCCGGGGTGAGTATCCCGTTGCCGTTGGTATCTCCGGGCACGGTCGGCGGCAGCGCCACGGCCACGAGCCGCGTGTTCGTGGCGGTGTTGCTGTAGCAGTCGGTCGAAGTGTAGGTGATGGCATAAACGCCGGGGAAATTGACGTTCACGCTGCCGTTGGTTGTAATACCGGAAGCGCCGCAACAAGCGTCCAGCGCCGTGGCCCCTGGATCGACAAACTGCCGGTTCGTAATCACCATCGGATTCTGCCCAAGCACGGTGATGGCCGGCGGGGTCGTATCCACGACCTGCACCGTGCGGGTGGCGGTGCTGACGCCGCCAAAGACGTTGGTCGCGCTGTAAGTCACCACGTAATCACCGGGCAGGTCGGCGTTGACATTGTTGATGCTGTAGGCGGTGAAATTGGCCAGGCCCGATGGCACATTCGTTTGGCCAAAGGTGTTGTCACCCCAGGCGATCACCGTTCCATCGTTTTTCACCGCCAGGCTGAAATCCGACGGCGGGTTGTCGCCTATGTCGCCGCCGGCGGCGACTGCGATGACGTTCGTCAACCCTGTCGGCACATTGGTCACTGCCGGGACTGGGTTGTAGCCCCAAGTCACTACGGCGCCGTTGCTGGTCACCGCCACGTAGTGGGAACCCCCCACCGCCAACGCGGTGGCGTTCGTCAAGCCCGAAGGAACATTCGTGTCAAAGTCATCCACTCTCCCATCGCTTCCCAAGAAGGCACTGATATACCCCGTCAGGAACCCCACAGCCCCCGTCGCCGCCGCCACTTCGGTCGCGTTGGCCGAAGCGAAGTCACCAGGCGCGTTCGCGAATACCGTTGAAGGTTCAATCACCGCTCCAGTGGATAGCAGGACATAATAGAATTCGCCACTCGCCGCCACTCCAGTGCAATCAGTCAAGGCCGGGGGCCCAACTCCCTGATAGCCCCAGACTGTGAGTTGCCCAGTGTTGGCCACGGCCACGCTGTAAGGGGGAGTTGCCTCATAGAGCGGAAGCGCATCCCCACCCGCCGCGATGGCGATGGTCTGACCCGGAAGATACGGAGGGTCGCACTCGTTATACGAGTTATCTCCCCACGCGCTCACGCCCCCTGTGCTGTTCAGCGCCAGGCAGTGAAAAAATCCCCCCGCTACGCTGACCACGTTGCTCAAACCCGAAGGCACACTCGTCTGGCCATAAGAGCTTTGGCCCCAGGCCACGACCGTGCCGTCGCCTTTGACGGCCAGAACGTAATGGTCTCCCCCTGAAATGGCGACGGGCACGGAGAAAGCCGTGGCGCCGGAATCCATGTAAGGCGTGTGGCATTCATTGGTCACAATCGAAGGTCCGTTGAGAACCAGGGCCGGGTTGCCGAAACGCATCTCAGCCCCGCGCACGATGCCGCTCATTCCATTGCTGGCCGCGATCCGGCCATTGTAAACCATTCCAGGCGTCAAATTCGTCAGGTTGAGGCTCACCGGCGTCGAAGTCAGGCCGTTGCCCACGTTCACCGGCGCCGTCGCCGGATTGTTGCCCGCATAGGGCCCCCACTCGAACCAGGCAGTTGTGGCCAGGCCATTGGGGTTGACAAGGCCGTTGAGCGTGGCCACGGTATTGGACAAGCCCGTCGCGGGCAGCGCGGTGAGGGACGGATACTGAAACACCAGCAAGTCCTGCGGACTGAATTGCCCCTCGGCGAAATCAAAGACCCGCACCTCATCGACGTAGCCTGAGAAGTTTTCCCCGCCGCCGTTATCGGCGCCCACAAGAAAGCTGCCCGCCGGGCTTAAAGGACCAAACACGGTTGCGGAACTGGCCGCCACTCCGTTCGTATAAAGCGTGGTTACACCATTATCGCAGACCAATGCCAGATGCACCCAGGCGCCGGCCGTGGCCGGCGTGGAACACACAAAAGTATCACCCCCATAAAGTCCCTCAAAATTTGTCCCGCTCAGAAATAATCCCCAGCCGCTGGAACCGGTATTCCCGTTATAGACCAGGCATTGCGAACCGCCGGTATTGACAGGAAAGACCCACAACTCAACGCCGAAGTTGTTCGCCACACCCGGTATCACGGGGCCGCTCGCGTAGTTCCCCCCCGTCGAGATATCGATGCACAGACTGCTGGCCGTGTCCAGCGCCGCGACCGGCGACACATGGGAGGAATACTGGATCGCGAACAGCCCGGGATGGTTCGTCAACGCCGGCCCGCCTACGACGCTGTTGGAGGTGCTGGTCATGGTCGATCCATTGGAAGCGCCCGTATCGTTCTCCCCCATACGCCAATAGTCCAGGTTGGTGACGGTGGCGGGGGCGCGCCAAGCCAGCCCGGCGGCTAAGACCAGGCAAAGTATTCGACATTTTCGATTCATGGCTTTTGATCTGCAACGCATCCGCGGCAACGCGACGCATCGTTTGAGTGAAAAAGATGGCCTTGTCTAATAAATAAGTCAAATCAATGATCCCCCGCCTCCATCTCCAAAGTGTTGCTGGACAAAAAGTTTTCGAATGGGAAAAATGGATCATGCATGAGCTTCGCTGGGGCATCCTGAGCACGGCCGACATCGCCCGGAAGAATTGGCGCGCCATTCGTGACAGTGGAAATTCAGTTGTCACGGCCGTCGCCAGCCGCGACGTCGCGCGCAGCCGCAAATTCATTGAAAACTGCCAGCGCGCTGTCCCCTCTGCAATGACCCCCGCTGCCCTCGGCAGCTATGAGGCGTTGATCGCCTCCAGCGACGTGGACGCCGTTTACATTCCGTTGCCCACCGGATTGCGCAAGGAGTGGGTATTGCGCGCCGCCGCCGCGGGCAAGCATGTTCTGTGCGAAAAACCGTGCGGCCTCAGTCTGGCCGATGTTCGTGAGATGACCGATGCGTGCCAAAAGAACCGCGTGCAATTCATGGACGGCGTCATGTTCATGCACAACCCCCGTCTGCGCCGCATGCGCGAGGTTCTCGACGACGGCAAAGCCGTTGGCCCGATCAGGCGCGTCATGTCCATCTTCACTTTTGCCGGTGGCGAAGCTTTCTTTGGCGGCAACATCCGAGTTGACGCCGCGCTGGAGCCAACCGGGTGCCTTGGAGATATCGGCTGGTATTGCATCCGTTTCGCACTCTGGGCCATGAAGTGGCAATTGCCCCGCGAAGTCACTGGCAGGATCCTCTCCACCTGCGGCAACGGCCTCAACCCATCGGCCACGCCGGCCGACTTTTCCGGAGAATTGATTTTCGCCGATGGCGCGTCGTCGGGTTTTTACTGTTCATTCCGCTCCCCATTTCAGAATTGGGCCCATGTCAGCGGCGCAAACGGCTGGTTGCGCCTGGCCGATTATGCTCATGCGTCCAATATCCATGAGCCTTCGTTCGAGGTCAACGGCGCCGTGGAGCGGGTCAAGTGTTGCGACTGCGCCGGCCAACACACCAACAGCCTCGCCCCGGCTCAGGACTCGCAAATGTTCCGCAACTTCGCCCTGCAGGTGAGCGCTGGGAAACTCAATCCCGACTGGCCGATGTGGGCCTTGAAAACGCAGCAAGTCGTGGACGCATGCCACAATTCCGCCGTGCACAGTGGCCGGGCTGTTTCGCTGGCGTAAACTTCAGAGATGCGCCCAAGCCGGCCTTCCGCCTTATTTTTCATATTGGCCTCTCTCTTTGATCTGCACACCCAGCTTTCGCTGAAGCGCCGTTGTGACAATCTCGGCCGCCGCCTCGAGGTTGATCGCCCCTGTATTGATGGTTAAGTCGTGGCTTAGAGGGTCAACCACATTTTGTCCGCCAAAATTACGGCGGACTGACCTTACCCGCTCGCGATCGATTCTTTCGATTTCAACCCGGGCCGCATCTGGACTCAGGCGCGCTTTGTCGGCGATCCGTTGGATGCGCGCCTCAATCGGCGCAATCGCCCTCACATTCAAACCTAACCGACCGGGCAAAAGATACTGTGCGGCGTGGCCGACGATGACCACGTCCCCTTGGTGACCCAGCGTAAGCACAACTTGCTTCAAATAGTCCAGATAGCCGGATTTGTCGATCTCCTTGGGGGCCAGCAATTGGCCGATAAGCCCCTGGATCGCCTTTTGATCACGCTCATCTAGGCTCTGGATTAATTCGCGGCTGACGTGCGCCTTTTTGGCGATTTCATCCACGATTTTATCGTCAAAGACCTGCCAGCCCAATCGGCTTCCGACCAGTTGCGCAATGGAGTTCCCGCCGGCGCCCTTCTCGCGGGAAATAAGCAGGTATGGTCCAAAGGACAGGTTGCCTTCCTTGCCCCGCCCCGGTCGCTGCTCACGATTGTCCGTGCGCTTTTCCAGGAGTTCGTTGGCTTGAAAAGCGGCGATTTGCCTTTTGATGTAATCTTCAACGTCAATCATAGCTATTGTTTGTTATCCCCCCGCGGGGCATCACCTGAAACACCGGTCACATCCGATCCCGACTTTACGCCCTCAAATCTTGAACACCTTCAAACGGAATGCAAGCCGGCACCTGTGTCAACCGCGCCCCATTTCCATTCCCGAACCTCCGGCAGGTCCTGGCCGTGTTTGTCGATGTACTCCTTGTGCTCGACCAGTTTGTCCTTTAACTGCTGTTTCAGATGGATGCCCTTTTCGCGCGCCTGCGGCACGCGGTCAATCGTGTCCATCACGAGGTGGAAGCGGTCCATCTCATTCAACACCGTCATGTCGAAGGGCGTGGTGATGGTCCCTTCCTCCTTGTAGCCGCGCACATGGATGTTCTGGTGGTTGGCGCGGCGGTAAGTCAGCCGGTGGATCAACCACGGATAAGCGTGGAACGCGAAAATGACCGGCTTGTCCCTGGTAAAGAGATCGTCGAAATCCACGTCGCTCAACCCGTGCGGGTGCTCCGTTTGCGGCTCGAGTTTGAACAGGTCAACGACGTTGACCACCCGGATTTTCAAATCGGGCAGATGCCGCCGCAGGATGGAAACGGCGGCCAGCGTCTCCAGCGTGGGCACGTCGCCGCAGCAGGCCATGACCACGTCGGGCGCCACCGCCGGGTCGGTGCCGGCCCATTCCCAAATGCCGATGCCCTCCGCGCAATGTTTGACAGCAGCGTCCATCGCCAGCCATTGCGGCGCGGGATGCTTGCCCGCCACCACCACATTGACGTAATGGCGGCTGCGCAAGCAGTGGTCCATGACCGAGAGCAGGCAGTTGGCGTCCGGCGGCAGATAGACGCGAACGATTTCAGCCTTCTTATTGACAACGTGGTCGATGAAACCGGGGTCCTGGTGGGTGAAGCCGTTGTGGTCTTGGCGCCAGACGTGCGACGCCAGCAGGTAGTTTAACGAGGCAATTTTCCGCCGCCACGGCAGACCCGCGGTGACCTTGAGCCACTTGGCGTGCTGGTTGAACATCGAGTCAACAATATGGATGAACGCTTCGTAGCAGTTGAAAAGCCCGTGCCGCCCGGTCAGCAGGTAACTCTCCAGCCAGCCCTCGCACTGGTGCTCGCTCAGCATCTCCATCACACGCCCGTCGGGCGCGAGAAATTCATCGTTCGGCGCCGTGGCGGCTTCCCATTGCCGTCGGGTCACTTCAAAAAGGCTCTCCAAGCCGTTGGAGAGCGTCTCGTCAGGGCCAAAGACACGGAAATTGCGCTGCTCGCTGTTCAGCTTTGCAACATCGCGCAGGAAAGGGCCGAGCACATGCGTGTCGCCGATGCCGGGCGTTCCCGGCGCAGGCACTTTGACGGCGTAATTGCGAAAATCCGGCATGCGCAGATCGCGGAGCAGTATGCCGCCGTTGGCGTGGGGATTCGCGCCCATGCGCCGTTCGCCTTTCGGGGCGAGATCGGCCAGTTCCGGTTTCAGGCGGCCCCGCTCATCGAAAAGTTCCTGCGGCCGGTAACTCCGCAGCCAATCTTCCAAAAGCTTGAGGTGCTCGGGATGGGTGGCCGGGTCGGAAAGCGGTACCTGGTGCGAACGGAAAGTGCCTTCAATCTGCACGCCATCAACCTTCTTCGGCCCTGTCCAGCCCTTGGGCGAGTTGAACACGATCATCGGCCAGCGTGGTCGCTCAAGGTTGCCGTGGACGCGCGCGTCTTGCTGAATTTTTTTAATTTGTTCGACGGCGGTGTCGAGCGCGGTTGCCATGGCCTCGTGCATCAGCGCAGGCTCGTGGCCCTCGACGAAATAAGGCGTCCACCCGTAGCCGCGGAGCAACTGCTCCAATTCCTCGCGGGTGATGCGGGCGAGGACCGTTGGGTTGGAGATTTTGTAGCCGTTGAGATGCAGGATGGGTAGCACTGCGCCGTCTGTGGCCGGGTTGAGAAACTTGTTGGAATGCCAGGCCGTGGCCAGCGGCCCTGTTTCTGCTTCGCCATCGCCCACAACGCACGCAACGACGAGATCGGGATTGTCGAACACCGCCCCGAACGAGTGACTGAGCGAATAGCCCAATTCCCCGCCCTCGTGTATCGAACCGGGCGTCTCCGGTGCGGCATGGCTGGGGATGCCGCCGGGAAACGAAAACTGAATGAAGAGCTTCCTCAACCCGTCCTCATCCTGGCTGATGTTGGGATACACCTCGCTGTAAGTGCCTTCGAGATAGGTGTTGCCCACGACCGCCGGGCCGCCGTGTCCGGGGCCGGAGACGTAAATCATGTTGAGGTCGTATTTCTTGATGACCCGGTTCAAGTGAACGTAAATGAAGTTCTGCCCCGGCGTCGTGCCCCAGTGACCCAACAGCATGTGCTTCACGTCCGCCAACGTCAGCGGCCGTTTCAGGAGCGGATTGTCGTAGAGATAAATCTGGCCGACGGACAGATAGTTGGCGGCGCGCCAGTAGGCATCCATTTTTTGGAGCAGTTCCGGTGCAAGCGTATTTGTTTTCGTGGTTCAATCCTTTCTGCTTACGGCGCCGGATTCGAGAATGCGGCAGACCGTGCGCGCAATCATAAGTTCCTCGTCCGTGCGGATGACGCGCACGGCGACGCCGCCCCCCTGCGTGGAAATCACGGCCGCATTCTCCGCGTTGCGCGATGCATCCAACACAATGCTCAGAAAACCCAGCCCGTCGCAAATCCGCGCGCGAATCGGCGGCGCATTCTCGCCGATGCCTCCCGCGAAGACAAGCGTGTCCAATCCGCCCAGCGCGGCGGCAAAGGAGCCGATCCACTTTTTGGCCTGGTAACAAAACAACGCCACGGCTTCCGCCGCCCGCACGTCCTTCGCCTCGCGATCGAGCAGGTCCCGCATGTCCGGGCTGGTCTCCGAAACCCCGAGCAGCCCGGACTGGTGGTTGACCATCTCATAAAACTGTTTGCCGGTCATCTGCTCCGTTCGTTCCAGATACGGCGCCAGGCCGGGGTCCAAATCGCCGGTGCGGGTGCTCATCACCAGCCCCGCCGTCGGGGTGAAACCCATGCTGGTGTCAATACTTTTACCGGAGCGCACCGCCGCCATGCTCGCGCCGTTGCCGAGATGGGCCAGGATGACGCGACCCTGCGCCGCCGCCGGGCCGCCGAGGCGCGCCAATTCCTCCATCAGATAGGCATAGGACAAACCGTGGAAACCGTAGCGCTGAATTCCTTTGGCGTCGAAACGCCGCGGAATTGGAAGGAGTTTGGCCACGCGCGGCATGGTCTGGTGAAACGCCGTGTCGAAGCACGCCACCTGGGGCAGTTTCGGATGGCGCTGGCGAAATGCCTCGATCAATTCAATCTCGCGCGGCAGATGATCCGGGTCGTAAGGCCGCAGCCGGTGTAGTTCAGCCAGCAATTCCTGGGTGACGATCTCCGGCTCGGTGTGTTTCATGCCGTGGACTACGCGGTGGCCCACGGCCCGGACGGTTGCGAAGCCTTCCTGCTTTTCAAGCCAATCAATGAGGGAATGCGCCGCCGATTTGTGATCCGGCCCAGCCAGACTGCGGCTCTCCTGCTTGGAGTCCGCGGAGTTCTTGAACGCCAGGTTCGTCCCGCCTAAGCCTATGCGGTCCACCTTGCCAGAAAGGCCCCGCCGCAGCGGGGCGCCAGCCTGATAGAGCGCGAATTTGATGCTCGACGAGCCGCCGTTGATGGTCAGCACTGAATCCATACCAGTTCCTACTCAACCATAGCTCGTCTTTCATTTCAAACCTCGAATCCAGCGGGCGCAGAAGGGCGCAACTTGACACCTCCTACGGCGCCGAGACGAAGCTTTTCAGGTCAGGGGCGAAAATGCTCAGAATCGCTCCTCGCGCATGGCGCTTACCGCTTCAGCCGCGTTGAATTTTCGCCCTCCAGTTGAAACAACCAGGAGACCGCGCCGTTTCTTCAATACGGCGCTCCGCTCCGGGGCGACTAAAGTTAGCTCCACTTTGTTGCCCATGACCTCCGCCTTGAAGGCTGCGGGCGGGATATTTGCAGCGCCTTCCGCATCGGCCCGGGGAGGACCATGCGTCCAAATTTATCCATCATGATGACAACTTCCATTTCAAGTAACGATGCCATTCGGTGTGGCAAATGGCGAAGCCAAATCTAATGCAATCTCCGAGGATTAAGATTACGATTATGATTAAGAGTCGATGAAAGAAGCGCCGCCAGATTCCATCCCCGCGCCAGCGCCCGCGCACATAGTGGGCGAGGCGAGCAAACGCCTCCTGCCCTGGCTGGTGGCCATGGCGTTTTTCATGGAGTCGCTCGACACGACGATCCTGAACACTGCCGTGCCTGCCATCGCGCAGGCCCTCGGCGTCGTGCCGCTCAGCATGAAGTCCGTGCTGGCCAGCTACACGTTGAGCCTGGCGGTATTCATCCCGATCAGCGGCTGGGTGGCGGACCGATTCGGCACGCGCCGGGTGTTTGCGTGCACCATCGGCATCTTCACGCTCGGTTCGATTCTATGCGGCCTCTCCAACAACATCCATCTGCTGGTCGCCTGCCGCATTTTGCAAGGCGGCGGCGGGGCCATGATGGTGCCGGTGGGCCGGCTGACTCTGGTGCGGACATTCGCCAAATCCGAACTCGTCCGCGTCATGAGTTTCGTGGTCATTCCAGCCCTGATCGGCCCGTTGCTCGGCCCATTCGTCGGGGGCATGATCGTGGGATATTTCCCCTGGCGGGTGATCTTCTTTCTCAACATCCCGATTGGCCTGCTCGGATTGTATCTGGTGTACCGGCATCTGCCGGATTACCGCGCCGAGAGCGTTCCTCCACTGGACTTCATCGGCATGGTCCTTTTCGGGTCCGGCATCGCGCTGCTTTCCTATGTGCTGGAAGTGTTCGGCGAACACAGCATGAGCGGGCGGGAAATCGCGGGGCTGCTGGCCCTGGCACTGCTGCTCCTCGCCACCTATGGCAGGCACGCCATGCAAACCGCCTTTCCCCTGTTGCGCCTGACGTTGTTCCGCCTTCGTACGCTTCGCGCCGCCGTGCTGGGTGGCTTCGTGACCCGCATCGGCATCGGCGGCATCCCGTTCCTTTTTCCGTTGCTTTATCAAGTTGGCCTCGGGTTCACGCCCGTTCAATCCGGCCTGCTCATGATGCCGCAAGCCGCGGCTTCCATCGGCTTGAAACTGACGGTGACAGGCATTCTGACGCGCTTCGGTTATCGGGCCATTTTGATTTCCAACACCGTCATCATCGGGCTGTTCATACTGCTCTTTGCCACCATCGGCGCGGCCACGCCGGTCTGGCTCGTGGTGGTGGAATCCTTCTGTTACGGGTTCTTTGCTTCGCTGCAGTATTCGAGCATGAACACTCTGGTTTACGCCGACGTGACGGAGGAGGAGACCAGCAATGCCAGCACCATCTTCAGCACCCTGCAACAACTGGCCATCAGCTTTGGCGTGGCCTCATCCTCGCTGGCCGTGGCGCTTTTCATACCCGACCGGTTTCATTCCAGCGCGCCGGAAATGATTCACGGCATTCACCGCGCCTTTTTGGTCCTTGGCGGCTGGACCATTCTGGCCAGCATCATTTTCCAAGAACTTAAACCCGGCGACGGCGCCTCTGTCGCCGGTCGAAAAGCTGCCTTGCCCGCCGGCTGAGTCCATTGTCCATTATGCATTGTCAATTCTCGTTCTGGCGGAGCTTGGAAATTTTTGCAGAAAGGTGTTGGCAATTAGGCCGGCTCATGGCATTAGTCCCACCCTAAAAGGATGTTTATGCTTAATATAAAAACATGGCCCCGGTTCGCAGCTTTGGCCTCTGCACTTGTTCTTGCTCCCAGCGCTTTCGCGGGGGAGGCGGATATTCACATTCCCGACTTGAGCGGGGTCAAGTTTAACGGCTTGGGCAGCGTCAGCGGCGCCACCCTGATGTTTGTCGGCATCGGAATTTGCTTCCTCGGCGCCATTTTCGGCCTGGTGCAATACTTCCAGACCCGGGCCTTGCCGGTCCATCAGTGCATGTCCCAGGTCTCGGAATCGATCTGGGAAACCTGCAAGACCTACCTCTTCACCCAGGGCAAATTCCTCGCCATCCTGTGGCTGCTGATCGCCGCGTGCATGGTCTATTACTTCCTGGGGCTGCAACACGAGGCTATCGGCAACGTCGTGCTGATATTGCTTTGCTCCGTGCTTGGCATTCTGGGGTCTTACGGTGTCGCCTGGTTCGGCATCCGCATCAACACCGTCTCCAATTCCCGCACCGCCTTTTCCGCCCTCAAGGGCAGCCCGTTTGCCACGCTGGGCATCCCGTTGCGTTCCGGCATGAGCGTCGGGTTGCTCCTCGTCTCCGTTGAGCTTTTCTTCATGATTTGCATCCTGATGTTCCTGAAAGACCTGGCCGGCCCCTGCTTCATCGGCTTCGCCATCGGCGAATCGCTGGGCGCTTCGGTGCTCCGCATTTGCGGCGGCATCTTCACCAAGATCGCCGACATCGGCTCCGACCTCATGAAGATCGTCTTCAAGCTTCCCGAAGATGATCCCAAGAACCCGGGCGTCATCGCGGACTGCACCGGCGACAACGCCGGCGACAGCGTCGGCCCGACGGCGGATGGTTTTGAAACCTACGGCGTGACCGGCGTCGCTTTGATCGCCTTCATGGCTCTCGCCCTGGCCGCCAACCCGAGCGTTTGCGCGACCCTGATTATCTGGCTGTTCGTCATGCGCTCGCTCATGATCGTCACCTCACTGTTTTCCTACTTCGCTAACAACGTTGTGAGCGGGGCCCTGTACGCTGGCAAGAAGGATTTCGATTTTGAAGCGCCCTTGACCCATCTGGTCTGGATCACTTCGCTGGTGTCCATTGGCGTCACCTTCGGGGCCAGTTATTTTCTGCTGGGGGATTTCAAGGACGGCTCCGGCACTACTCAACCAGATTTATGGTGGGTGTTATCCATCATCATCAGTTGCGGCACGGTGGCCGGTGCGCTGATCCCGGAGTTCACCAAGGTTTTTGTCAGCACCAACTCGCGCCACGTCAAGGAAGTGACCAATTGCTCAAAACACGGCGGCGCGTCTCTCAACATCCTGTCAGGTTTCGTCGCCGGCAATTTCTCCGCTTTCTGGATGGGGCTTTGCATCATGGTTCTCATGGCCGCTTCCTATTTCTTCTCCCAAAAACCGGCCTTGCTCGCGCTCCTGCCTCCGCAGTTCGTCTTTGCCGCGCCCATTTTTGCCTTTGGCCTCGTCGCCTTCGGCTTTCTTGGCATGGGTCCTGTGACCATCGCCGTGGACAGCTACGGCCCGGTGACAGATAACGCCCAGTCCGTCTATGAATTGAGCCAGATCGAAGCGCGCAAGGACATCAAAGCGGAAATCAAGAGCCAGTTCGGTTTCGACGCGGATTTTGAAAACGCCAAGTATCAACTCGAAAAAGGCGATGGCGCGGGCAACACATTCAAGGCCACGGCCAAACCCGTGCTCATCGGCACGGCGGTCGTCGGCGCGACCACCATGGTGTTCGGCATCATTATGCTTCTGGAAAACATCTTCGGCGGTGCTGTCACCAAGTTGAGCATTGTGCAGCCGGAAGTCATTCTGGGCCTGATCATGGGCGGCTCGGTCATCTACTGGTTCACCGGCGCTTCCTGCCAGGCCGTTGTCACCGGCGCTTACAGCGCGGTCGTTTACATCAAGGAACACATCAAACTGGACTCCACCACCGCCTCGATCAAGGACAGCAAGGAAGTGGTCCGCATCTGCACCGTTTATGCCCAGAAAGGCATGTGGAACATCTTTATCGTCGTGTTCTGCTTTGCCCTGGCCCTGCCCTTCTTCAATCCTTACTTCTTCATTGGCTACCTGATCGGCATTGCCTTTTTCGGCCTTTTCCAAGCCATCTTCATGGCCAACGCCGGCGGTGCCTGGGACAACGCCAAGAAAATCGTCGAGGTTGACCTCCGCCAGAAGGGCACCGAACTCCATGCCGCCACCGTTGTTGGCGACACCGTTGGCGATCCTTTCAAGGACACCTCCTCGGTGGCGATGAATCCGGTCATCAAATTCACTACGCTCTTTGGGCTCCTCGCCACGGAGATCGCCGTGACCATGAGAGTGCAAAACAAAAATACGACCGCCATTGGCGTGGTTTTCTTCCTCATCGCCTTGATCTTTGTTTACCGGTCGTTTTACTGCATGAGAATTCCGGAAGAGAAGGGGGCTTGAACCAGGCGGAAATGGCCCTTGCACAAGAGGGCGCGTTCACGGAAAAATTGGGGGATTTGTGAATGCGCCATTTCTGGTCCGAATTCAGCTCCGGTTGCCGAAGCAGATCCGGGAGATCTTCAAAGCCTGCCTCTACGGTTTGGGGGCGGGCTTGGGTGCTGTTGCCTTTCAACTGGCCATTGGCTGGTTGTTTCAACTGGGCTTGGTCAACCTCTCACACCAATCCTTCCTGACGTTCGCGTTGGGAAGTTTGGCCATTGTCGTTGTCTCGTCGTTGATCGTTGGAGTTCTGTTGCAAGTGTTCTGTCCCGAGGCGGCGGGCAGCGGCATTCCAAAGCTTAAACTGGCCTTCTGGAAGGACTTTGGCGCCGTGCCGTGGAGGGTGGCTTGGGTGAAATTTCTGGCCGGCGCCGTGAGCATCGGCGGCGGCTCAAGCATGGGACGGGAGGGGCCAAGCGTGCAGTTGGCCGGGACCATTTCCTCCAATCTGGCGGGACTGGCCGGCGAGGCAAAACAGAACCGGCGCGCGGCGGCGGCGGCTGGCGCGGCGGCGGGATTGGCGGCCGCCTTCAACGCACCGCTGGCCGCCATGGCGTTCGTGCTGGAGGAAATCATTGGCGATTTGAACAGCCGGCTGCTCGGCACCGTTGTGCTGGCCTCGGTGCTGGGCGCGCTGGCGGTGCATGGCATCATCGGCAGACAACCGGCCTTCACCTTGACTGGCGTGGACACCCCGTCATGGGTCGGTTACGCCATGACGCCGGTCGTCGCGGCCCTGGCCGCTCTGGTGGGAGTTTATTTTCAAAGGTTCTCACTCGGGTTGCGTTCGCGGGCGCGGGCCTTTGAGCGCGTGCCCAAGTGGCTGGTTCCCCTGGCCGGAGGGCTGATTGCGTGGGGCCTGGGTGTAAGCGTTTTCCATTTCACTGGCAAATTGGGGGTTTTCGGCCTGGGCTATGGCGACCTTTCCAGCGCGCTCTCCGGGAATATAGCGTGGAAGATTGCGCTGGTTTTGCTCCTCGCCAAATTCACCGCCACCTTTTGCTGTTACGGCTTCGGAGGGTGC
The DNA here is from genome assembly GCA_052325505.1 of Limisphaerales bacterium. GTDB lineage: Bacteria > Verrucomicrobiota > Verrucomicrobiia > Limisphaerales > Palsa-1400 > DASRLE01. The sequence continues at coordinate 7,669 of JBKQUS010000057.1, read as the reverse complement.
GGCGGCATCTTTTCTCCATGCCTGTTTTTTGGCGGCATGGTGGGTGTGATCGTCGCCGGACTGATCGGCCTGGAGTGGCAGTTGTCGCAGCCCGACATGATCGCGCTGGCGGTGGTGGGCATGAGCGCAACGCTGGGCGCGGTGGTGGGCGCGCCGGTAACGGGCATCCTGATCGTGTTCGAAATGACACACGAGTTTTCGCTCGTGCCGGCCCTGATGCTGGGCGCGCTGGTCAGCCAGGCCATCCGGCGCAGGATGAATCGGGAGAACTTTTATGATGAATTGCTGATCCAGGACGGCCATCGCCTCGAGCACGTCCGCCCGCCGCGCGATTTGCAGGAGTGGCAACAGTTGCCGGTGGCGGCGATCCTTTCCACCACGGCGGTCGTTGTCTCCGACCTCGCCGCGCCCGCGATTCAACAAGTTTTGAAAACCCAACCTTATAGCCGCTTTCCTGTGGTGCGTGGCGGGAAACTCGAGGGCATTCTGACCCGCGCGGAGGCGGACGCGGCCCGGGCGGCGAATCGGCCGCCCCGGCTTGAACCGGCCACGACTTGCCGCGCCGACCAGACCATCCGTGAATTGCAAACATTGTTGATCGGTTCCAGCACGAATTTCGTCGTCGTGACCGATGACAGCGGCGGGATTCTGGGCGTCCTGACCTTGCATGATTTATTGCGGGCGCAAATGGCGAAGGCCGGGGAATAATTGACAATGGTCAGCTCCACCGCAGCACCGCCACCCGCGAGCCTGCCGGCCATGTTGCGCCGGGCGGCATATCCACCAGCCCGTTGGCCCGGGCCATCGAGCTTAAGATATGGGAGGCTTGGTTGCCGGCGGACCTGACCTGGCCGTCGGCATCGAGCACAACACGCGCAAAATGCCGCCGTTGCCCGCGGTTGCCCAGCGGCTCGGCCAGCATGCCCCAGGATACGGGCGGCCGGACCTCGCGCGCCCCTTGCAACCGCAGCAGCGCCGGTCTGGCCAGAAGAAAAAAGGTCACAAAAGCCGAAACAGGATTGCCCGGCAGGCCAAACAGGAATTTCTTCCCGTGCCGGCCAAACGCAAACAGCCTTCCCGGCCGCATGGCCACCGTCCAGAAGTCGAGTTGCCCGCCAATCTCCTCGAACGCTTGTTTGACGAAATCCATTTCCCCCACCGAAACGCCACCGATGGTTGCGACGACATCGCATTCCTGGAAGGCCGCTTCCAACGCGCGCTTTGTCAATCCTAAATCGTCCGGGACCAGCGGATACGCTTTGGCGATGGCCCCGGCCTGGCGGGCCAGGGCGGACAGCCCGGCGCGAGCGCCCTCGTAGATCGTGCCCGGCGGCAAGGCGCGGCCCGCTTCGCGCAACTCGTCGCCCGTCGCCAGCAGCCCGGCCACCGGACGCCGGCCGGCCGGCACGGAGGCCAAGCCCGCCCCCGTCAGCAGACTGAGGAGCGGGGCCGTCGCTTCCTCGCCCGCCGTGGCCAGGAGCGCATTCTCCCGGATGTCTTCGCCGCGCAAACGCACATTTTCCAGCGGCTTGATCGTCGCTGAAAACAGGATCTTCGCGGGCTGGTCCGCCGCCTGTTTCACTTCCTCCTGCATGACGACGGCATCCGCGCCGCCCGGCAGCACCGCCCCGGTAAAAATCCGCACACACGCGCCCGCCTCGGCGCCACCGGCAAATGGCTTGCCCGCCGGGGTCTGCCCGCTGAGGCGCAGGGCAACCGGGTTCTCTTCAGTCGCCGAAGCCAGGTCCGCGGCCCGCACCGCGTAGCCGTCCACGGCCGAATTATCCGCCGGAGGCAAATCAACGAGGGAATGGATGGGCGCGGCCAAATAACGGCCCAGAGCGTCCTGGACCTGGATCTCTTCCACCGCCAGCGCCTCAACGGCCGCGAGAATCCGTTCCTGCGCTTCCTCCAGCGAGATCACGCTTCTCCCGACGTGAGCAGGAGAGTTTGTTCCAGGGTTGAAAGCCCCTCCCCCACTTTTTCCAGGGCGACGCGGCGGAGGGTCTTCATCCCCTGCTCGATGGCCAGTTTGCCGATCTCCTGGGCGCCGACGCGTTTGATGATCAATTTGCGGATTTCATCGCTCATGGTCATCGCTTCGATGATGGCCAGGCGTCCCGAATAGCCGGCATTTTTGCAGCGTTCGCAGCCACGGCCCCGGAACAACGTCTTGCCTTCGAACAGGCTCGCCTCGATGTGCAGGTCCTTGAACATCTTCTCCGGATAATCCACCGGCTCCTTGCAACTCGGGCAAACCTTGCGCATCAGGCGCTGGGCGCAGGCCAGGATGACGGAGGAGGAAATCAGGAATGGCGCAATCTCCATGTCGTCCAGGCGCGCGATTGCCCCCGGCGCATCGTTGCAGTGCATCGTGCTCAAAACCTGGTGGCCGGTCAGGGCGGACTCGACGGCGATTTCCGCCGTTTCCGTGTCGCGGATTTCCCCGATCATGATGATGTCCGGGTCCTGGCGCAAAATGGAGCGCAGGGCGTTGGCGAATGTCAATCCTATTTCCTTCTTGACCGGCACCTGGTTGACCCCCGGAAGCTGGAATTCCACCGGGTCTTCCACGGTCACGATGTTGTATTGCGGCCCGTTCAGTTCGTTCAACGCCGAATAGAGCGTGGTGGTTTTGCCCGAGCCGGTCGGCCCGGTGACCAGGATCAGCCCGTGCGGCGCGTCCACCGCGGCTTTGAAGCGGACATACGTCTCCGTGTCGATGCCCAGTTTGTCCATGCTGGCGGACAGATTGGATTTGTCCAGCACGCGCAGCACGCACTTCTCACCGTGGACGGTGGGCAGGAAGGAAACGCGCAAATCGATGTCCCGCCCGCCGGCTTTGACGCGCATGCGCCCGTCCTGCGGCAAACGGCGCTCGGCGATGTCCAGGCTGCTCATGACTTTGATGCGGGAGGCCAGGGCCACCTGCATGGCTTTGGGCGGTGGCGGCATATCGATCAAAGTGCCGTCGATGCGGTAGCGCAGCCGCACCATGTTCTCGAAAGGCTCAATGTGAATATCGCTGGCCCGGTCCTTGATGGCTTGCACCAGGATGAGGTTGGCCAGTTTGATGACCGGCGCCTCCTCGGTCGAGGCGGCCAGTTCGGCCACGTTGAGGACATCGACCGACTCCTGCGTCACCTCCAGGCTTTCCGCGTCGGCCTCGGCCTCGGCCTTCTTGGCCGCGTCCTGGATGATGTCCTCCATCGTCCCGGTGCGGGAAGTGTCCAGATTGGCCAGCCGGTCCAGAATGGCTTTCTCCGACGCGATCATGGGCGAGACGTCCAGCTTGGTCATGCGCTTGACATCATCGACGGCCAGAACGTTGAGCGGATCGGCCATGGCGAGGAACAATCTGTTGCCCAAACGCGCCACGGGCAGGACCTTGTAGTTGTTGGCAATGTCGCGGGGGACCAGGTCGGCCAAGTCGGGCGGGACCATCAGGCGGCTGACGTTGACGGGCGGGGTGTTCAACACGCGCCCCATGGCCACGACGAGGTCATTCTCGGTCACGTAGGCCTTTTCCACTACCAGCTTGATGAACCGGGTGCCTTCCTTCTTTTGCTTCTCCAGCAATTCCTCCACCTGCTCCACCGTCAGCAATCCGTCCTCGATCAGGGCGTCGGCAATGCGTTCTCCAAGTGTTTTGACGGGTGTCATAAGGATCAGCGCATCGTTTTGCCCAGGATGCGCAGCAGCTCGGTGGGCGAAGCCAGGTACCACAGCAGCCTGTATTTGGACGTTTCCTCCAGGTCAAGCATGGCTTGTTTGTTGAACGGATTGGCCGTGGCCACCATCATCGTTTTGCTCATCCGGTCCACCGGCATCACGCACCAGCGCTGGCAGGCCGCGCGCGGCGCCATCCGCACCATATCCATGTCAATCTCGTATCGTTCCAGCGGGATGTAGGCCAGGCGCGAACGATCCGCCAGCAGTTTGAGGGACTTGTCCAGCGACATGATCTGGCGCTCGGCCAGGTTTTGGATAAATGGATCGATGATCTTCGTCGGCGGCGTTGTCAGGTCGGGCGTCGGCCAGCACGCCTGGAAGTCCCCTTCCGTAATCAGCTTGCTCTCGACAAAGAACTTGTGCATCGGCCCACGCCCGTCATCGACTTCCGGTTGGGCTGTCTCCCGGCCCGCGCCCTTTTTGGTGATGCCGGTCTGGCCCTTGGCGGGATGCTCCATTTCGACCGGCTGCGGCGCGGTCAGATTATTGGCCTTGCTTTCGATCTGCGCCATGGCGGCCATGGCGTCGCGGTCTTCGGGATGGCGCTGCAGGATGGTTTCGTATTCCAGGATGGCGGAGGAAAGCTGGCCCAACTGCACATAAGCCTGGGCGATGCGCTTGGAAGTCAGCACCACCTCCTTTTCCAGGTTGAGTTTCAGATACGCTTCCTTGAGGATTTCCAGCGACTGATAATCCTGCGGCTGCGATTGAGTGATGACCTCAAACATCTCAATCGTCTGCCGCAACTGCGCCTCTTCGCCCGGATTTAAAGTGCCAAGCATTTGGAATGTGTCGTGACCGCGCCAAAGTAACCGCCCGCCTGAGTGAAATCAATCATTTCATGCCAGCCATGCCGTAAGCGGCCCTTTTCAATGCTTTATCGTCATGGTATGGCTTTTTCTGGATTTCTTTTGATGGCTTATGCTGGAACGATTTTTCAAACTGAACGAGAACCATACCTCGGTCCGCACCGAGATCATGGCCGGGATGGCCACCTTTCTCACCATGGCCTACATCGTCGTCGTGCAACCTGCCGTCCTTTCCGGCAAAATGTTCGGCCACCCCTCGGGCATGGATTTCGGGGCGGTCATGACGGCAACCTGCCTTTCCGCCGCGCTGGCCACCGCCATCATGGCGTTTTATGCCCGGTATCCCATCGCCCAGGCGCCGGGCATGGGTGAGAACTTTTTCTTCGTCTTCTCCGCCATTCCCGCCGCCGCCGCGGCCGGCTTCCCCAACCCCTGGCAGGTGGCGCTCGGCGCGGTGTTTATCTCCGGCGCGCTGTTCCTTGTCCTGTCCCTGCTCGGTGTCCGCGAAATGATTTTTAACGCCGTCACGCCCAGCCTCAAATACGCCGCCGCGGCCGGCATCGGCCTTTTCATCGCCTTCATCGGCCTTCAAAACGCCGGGGTGATTGTCAAAGACCCCGGCACCGCCGTCAAACTCAACCCCCGTCTCGCTTCGCCCGACCTGCTGGTCTTCTTCGCCGCGCTATTGTTGACGGCCGTGCTCCAGGCGCGGCGGACGCGCGGGGCCATCTTGTGGGGCATCGTCGCCGCCACCGCCCTGGCCGCCGCCCTCAAGGCCGCGCTGCCTCTCTTGCCGCCGGCGCTGGCCGCTTCGCCCGCCGTGGCCGGTTCCATGCTGGCCACTCAGTTTCAATTCGCCCGCGGCGTGCTGGCTTGGCCGCCCTCTGTCGCTCCCACTTGGTGCCGCCTGGATTGCGTCCACGCCCTGGCTCCGGCCATGCTGCCGTTTGTCGCGGTGTTCCTCTTCATGCTCGTGTTTGACGGGATCGGCACGCTCATCGGCGTTTGCGAACAGGCCGGGTTCATGGTCAATAACAAGCTGCCGCGCGCCAAACAGGCGATGATTTCCGACGCCGTCGGCACGGTGGCCGGGGCGGCGCTGGGTAGCAGCACCGTGACCAGCTTCGTCGAAAGCGCCGCGGGGGTGGAACAAGGGGGGCGCACCGGCTTGACGGGTCTGGTGGTGGCTACGTTGTTTCTGCTGGCGCTCTTCTTCAGCCCGCTGGTGGTCATGATGGGCAGCTATCCCCCTTTGACCGCACCCGCCCTGGTCATCGTGGGAGCCATGATGATGCGCAACGCGGCCAAAATTGAGTGGAACGATCCGGCGGCGTCCATTCCGGCCTTCCTCACGTTGATCGGCATCCCCCTTTCCTATTCCATCGCCGACGGGCTGGCGCTGGGCATGATTGCCGACCCCCTGGTGCGGTTGTGCGCCGGGCGGGGCCGGGAAATCGGATGGCTGACCGGCCTGCTGGCAATCCTGCTACTCGCCTACTTTATATTCATCCGCAGCCGGATGCCCTGACTTTCATGGCTGTAGCGTCGGCGCTGTGCGCCGATTGGGACCTGGCGGGGATGCGCTGCCGCACATCCGAGGCCCCCGGCCATTTGCCGCTGAACTCAAAGTGGGGTAAATTCGGAACAAATGACGACAACTGTCAAACATAAGCTTCAGCGGCTGCGCAACGAACTGCTCAAACTGCACAAGACACTGGTGGATTCGGAGCGCGTGACCTACGAGCAAACCATGGGCGCCATCCGGTCGCCCAACCATTTCTTGCAACTCCTCACCCACGATCCGTGGTTCGCCTGGTTGCAGCCCGTATCCCAACTTATCGTCGTCATGGACGAGGCTCTGGAAGAAAAGGAGCCGCTCACGGCTGCGAACGTGGACGCCTTGTTCCGTCAGGCCCGTCTTCTGCTCGTCGTGTCAGAGGAAGGCGAAGGATTCTCCAAACATTACTTCGACGCCCTGCAACGCGACCCCGACGTCGTCCTCGCCCACGCCGAAGTGGCCAGGATCCTGAAAGGAACATAAAGGACTACCAGTTCGGATTGGCGCCCGCGTCAGCCGCCCTCCACAGATAGCGCGCGGCGTGGGTGCGGTGAGGCGCCCAGCGCAGTCCGTGTCTGGCCAATTGCTCCGGGGCCGGCATGGCGCGCTTTTTGTAGGCGATTTGATAGCCCCTGCGCACGCCGAGGTCGAGGACGGGCAGGACATCCGGGCGGCCAAGATTGAAAATGAGAAACATCTCCGCGGTCCAACGTCCAATGCCCTTGGTTTCAGTCAACGTGGCAATGATCGCCTCGTCCTGGAGCGAATCGCAATCACCAAGACCCGGTATCAGACCCGCGTTGCAACGCCTGGCCAGGTCGATGAGGTAGGACGCTTTGGGACGGGACAGCCCTGCCGTTCTGAGCCGGTCAACCGAAGTCTTTGCCACCTGGCGGGGAGTGGGGAATTCGTCGTTCGGGAAAAGCCTTTTGAACCGTTCCAGAATGGCGCCTGCGGCCGTGCTGTTCAATTGCTGGTGAATGATGGCATGCGCCAGGGATTGAAACGGCGAAAGCCGCCGCGGACACAACCGGATCACCCCGATCCTGTCGATCAACCCCGACATCACCGGATCGGAACTCAAATGGGCGATGGCGCGTCTGCTCATGGTTGTCATTTTACACGATGTCCTTGCCCCGGCGAGTGGTTTTCGCAATCTCCTTGCTGGTTGTAGTGTTGGCGCTGTGCGCCGATTGTTGAGCCACAGGCTCAACGCTACAGCAATTTAAGGCACGAAATCTCCGAAGCTCCTGCGATCCTGGGCGACGCTCCTGCGGAGCCGAGGTCTCCAGGTATCTGGAGCCGTCACAAACTGCCCTCTGCCTTGCACGGATTTGGGCATTTTTGGCATTTTTAAATTATTTCCTCTATTCGGTTGACAGATGACCGGCGCCGCCGCTTCGTTCATAGCATCCCCTCGCCCCGCATGCGGGGAGAGGGACAGGGTGGGCCTGCGCGAAAAAGCGGACACAGGTAAAGAGAGACATTGAAAGCCAAAGCAACTATGAATGCACCTGTGATCCAATCCAAGAACAACCGGAAGAAGTTTGACAAGACCTTTAAACAACAC
>JBKQUS010000056.1:0-15044 GCA_052325505.1 Limisphaerales bacterium | reverse complement strand
TCTCTTTTCGAAAGGGTTTTGAAACTCGGAATGAACGGCAGACAACTAAAAATAGAAGTGACAGCAAGCCGTAAAAGTCGCGCTTATTTTCAGTGCTCCGTGGTCTAAAGGATGGGGTCCGCCTCATGTTGCGTCGTAATTATTGGCGGCTGATTGCAGCACGTAATGGACGGACGCGCCGTAACCGATGGCCGGGTTTGTCGTGGAATAGACCGGAATATTCGTCACACCGAAGCCAAATTCCGCCTGCAACTGCGCATTGGCCTGATTGGTAAAAAAACTCCAGCGCGGTCTGGGCTGGGATGCGAAACGCGGAGCATCCAATGATAATAAGCACCCAGATAATCCTCTTCATATTGCTTGGAGTGGTTGTGTCGCCGGGCTGTTTGACACAATGATTCTTAGGCGCATTCTAAGCACGCATGGAGAAAACACAAGCCAATTCTAGTCGGCGCAAATCTGCAAGAAGGAGACCGGGACGGAGACGCTGGCAACACAGGGGGGGCATTGGGCCGGGATGAGACAGAATTGGCCGGCGGACAAGTCAAGGTTGTCGCTGCCGCTGGCAATGCGCAAAGCGCCTTCCGTCACGCCGATGATCTCCATGCGGCCGCCACCCAACGGCAGTGATTCGCTTCCGGCCATTTGCCGCAAGTTGACTTCGAATAGCTCGTTCTTAACCAGAGGGCGAATCGTTCCCGGACGGGCCGGAATGGTCTGACGGGGCAGCAAGGACGGTTCGATGTCGGCAAAATCAATGCTGGTCAGCGATTGTTCCACGTGCAGGGCGCGGCCTTTGCCATGCTCATCCACGCGGTTCCAATCAAAGACGCGGTAGGTTGTGTCGGAGTTCTGCTGGATTTCAAACACCACAATCCCCGCGCCCAGGGCGTGGACGCGCCCGCTCGGCATGAACATGGCGTCCCCGGCTTTGACCTGGATGCGGTGGAAACATTCGGTGACGGTCTGGCGGGCAAGCTCGGATTCGAATTCGGCGCGGCTGACCCCCTTCTTCAAGCCGGCGAAGAGTTCCGCACCGGGGGCGGCCTGGGCCACGTACCACATTTCCGTTTTGGGTTCGCCGCCTAGTTGCGCGGCCTTTTCGGCCGGGGGGTGGACTTGAAGGGAAAGCGTTTCCCGGGCGTCAATTATTTTTATCAGCAGGGGAAAGCGCGGCGGCATTTTGCGGCGCGGGCCTAGCAATTCGGCGGGGCATTGTTCCATCAGCCAGTGCAAAGTTTTTCCCTGCAACGGGCCGCGGTCTATGACGCTCTCATCCCCCGGGCGGTCGCTGATTTCCCAAGATTCGCCGATTCGGCAATCGGATGGCAGCGCCTTGCCGTAGAGCGTGGCCAGGTTGCGCCCGCCCCAAATTCGTTCCTTGAAAATGGGCCGGAAAGTCAGAGGGTAGAGCGTCATGTGCGGCGGGTGCGCAGAATGAAAAACTTCAAGCGGGCGGGATGGGAACGGCGCCGTTGCTGACCGTTTCTGGAGTTTCCACCCCCGGCACTGTTTCCTTCTTTGCCAGGAACCACCCGTAGGCGCGGTACTTTTGATAGCGCAATTTCAGGCGGTCGGCAGGCGGGATGTTTTTCAAGGCGGTGAGGTTGTTGAGCAAGGCGGCCTTGAGGGTCTGGGCCATCTCCGGCAACTGGTTGTGCGCGCCGCCCAGCGGTTCTGGCACGATTTCGTCCACCAACGCCAACTGGAGCAAATCGCGGGCGGTGATCTTGAGGGCCTCGGCAGCTTTGGGGGCGGCCGAACGGTCCTTCCAAAGAATGGCCGCGCAACCTTCCGGGCTGATGACCGAATAATAGGCGTTCTCCAAAATCAAGACCCGGTCGGCGACGCCGATGCCCAAGGCGCCGCCCGATCCGCCTTCGCCAATTACCGCAGCCAGGATGGGTGTTTCAAGCATCATCATTTCGCGCAAATTGACGGCGATGGCTTCGGCGATGTGGCGTTCCTCCGACGCGATGCCGGGATAGGCGCCCGCCGTGTCGATGAGGGAAATGATCGGCAAACCGAATTTGTCCGCCAGCCGCATGAGGCGCAGGGCCTTGCGATAGCCCTCAGGATGGGCGGAACCGAAATTGCGGTGGATGTTCTCCTTGGTGTCGCGGCCTTTTTGGGTGCCGATGATCATGACCTTGTGATCGTCAAGCCTGGCAAAGCCGCCGATCATGGCGTGGTCGTCCGCGAACAGGCGGTCGCCGTGCAGTTCGCAGAAATCGGTAAAAATGGAAGAGACATAATCGAGCGCGAAGGGTCGCTTGGGATGGCGCGCGATTTTGATCCTGTCCCAGGGGCTGAGCGAGGCGAAGATCTGACGTTTGGTCTCCTCGATTTTCCCCTCGATGATGGCGATTTCCTCTTCGAGATTGATGCCCATCGAGTTGTTCCCGGAATGCTTCTTCAGCTCTTCCAGCTTGCGTTGCAACTCCAGGATGGGCTTCTCGAAATCGAGTTGATGTTTCATCAGCCGACAGTCTAAATTCACCACGTCCGGGAGGCAACCGCAAATTCAACGGCCATGGCTTCTTTGGCCCTTTACAGACCGCAATTCCTCAACTAATTTCGAGCTTTGTCAATTATCAGCACAACAAGAATATGAAAAAGAAAATACTCCTTATCGTCGCCATCGCCCTCGTTGGCACCGTGACCTTAACCTTGAACAACCTCCGCGCCCAAGACCAATCCGCTCCAAGTGGCCCGCCTCCCGCCGGGCAGGCTCCGCCGCCTGGACAGGGTCCGGGACAGGGGCAGCCGCCGAACATACGTCAAGGACGTCCGCCACGGAGAGGTCCGGTCAATAATTATGCACAGGCCATCAGAAACTTGAAATGGATCAAGGCGGACTTGGAAAAGTCCACGGAGGATTTCGACGGTCATCGTCAAAGCGCCATGGATGCCTGCGACAAGGCCGTGCAGGAACTGAATGCCGTCCTGGCCGCCAAAGAAGCGGCCCGAAAGGCCGCGGAAGCCAAAGCCGCCGCTGAACAGCAGAATGCGCAGCAGACGCCAGCCCAAGCCCCGGCGCCGGCCACGCCCCAATAAGGCCGCGCGGTCTGTAAAATAACTACTTAGTTCAGGCCTGGCGCGGGTTGCACAAATCCGCGGTCAGGCCGATTTTTATTGATGGAGCCGCGGACTGGAAGCCGGCCGGGAGTTTGTCCCACGAACTCCGGTGGCGCTCAATTCAGATGCGCTGGAAGCGGTGGAGTATTTGGCCCGTAACGCGGCCCTTTTTTCGTCCAGATCGTTCAATTGCCGCACCGTCTCGTTCTGGAGCCAGCGAAGATTGGAAGCGCCGTATCTTGCGTCCGATGCAACATGGCCGGCGGACTGGCATTGCTTCATATAATTGAGCAACACAGTCAAGTAGCGGCTGATCAATGGGCTTAACTCCCGGCCAATGCGCAATTGCAACGCCTCGAGGTCGTGTGCGTGGCGTTGCGCGGCGGGTGACGCTGCCGAGGCATCCAGGTTCAGGTCGCGCCGAAAGTTGACCCACTGCAACCCCTGCAGCTCGCGGATGGTCTTGAGCAGGGCCGGCAGGGCTTGGGAGGCGTCCCATTGCTGGATGACCTCCTGCAAGGTCACACGGGCCTTGGCCGGCATGCGCGACGGGGCCAGATACACATCGACGGGCACGTCCAGCGCCTCCTGCAGCTTGCGCCAGCATTCCTGGCCTGTCCACGGCTGCGACGGATCCGATTCAGAGAAACCGGTGCAAATCAAGGCCCACCATTTTTCCACGTCCAGCAACTTGGAAAAATGGGAATGAAACGCCTGCAAAAAGGCGGTCTGCCAGTTCAAGTGCCCCGGCATCTCTGTCAACAACATCTGCCGCAGGCAGGACTGGCCGTCGTCGAAACGCAGCAGGTTTTCGAAAAACAATTCCGCGCAACTGGCGTACAAGGCCTGGTCCTGGCCCGTCACATCCGGCCATTCGGGCCAGCTCAACTGCTGGAAGGTCAGCGGCGCGCGCCCGCGCAAACCGTCCTGAATCGCCTTCAGTCCTTCAATGGTCACTTTGCTGTATCCGGTCGATTGCATGTTCGGCCGGACGATGAATGTCGGCAGATGATAGGCTTGCAATCGCGCGCTCAGCCCTTCCACCAACCAGAAGGGAATGTCGGCCGATTGCTTCCCGGCCTGACGGTTGGCCAATTCCGTCAGCAACGCCTGCATGACCGAGCGCACGAGAATCCGCGGTTGAATGGTTTTCGGCAATTCCAGTTGGTAACTCCATCCGTTGAGGTGGTGAACGGCCGTGAGCGACGGGCCTTGATCCTTTGAAAGCGAGGAGTTGATAATCAAATCAATTTTGCCTCGCCATTCATCCTTGAGGCCCAGTTCCTGGAGGAACAACCCTTTCATGCGCTCGCACGATACGACCAGCAGGGCCGGCTCCAACGGGATTTCATTGGTCTGCGCCGCGGGAGAAAGCGGGGGCGCGGTGACCAGAAAGGTCAGGCCTCCCACCATGGGCACACGCGTCGCCCTGGGAGAAGGGCCGGAAGGTGGACGGTTCCGTATTTCGCAGGCGGTGAATTGCCCGGAAGAACTGCTGGCCGAGATAATGCCGCCGGCTGGCTGGGCCGAGACGGCAGTGGCGGCAAACCACACACACACTGGAAGTATCAGGAATCTCACGGTAATCGGTCTCAGCCACATTCTTAATGCCCCAAGCCGCACGGCGGCGTCAAGTTTGCTGTAGCCTACTTGTTCGGTTCGCCCGCTGTTTCACCCAGTTTGTCGGCCGCGTCCTCCCATTGCTTGCCCAGCGATTTGAGGTGGTCGGCGACCTCCATCAATTCCCGGTTCAACACCATCGCGTGCCCCGGTTTTTCATAGGTGGCCGGATTTTCCAGTTCGGTGGCCAGTTCTTTTTGGCGCGTTTCCAGCCGTAAAATCTCCGCCTCCAATTTGGCCACGACGGCTTCACGCGCCCGCCGTTCACGGTAACGCGCCTGCCGTTCCTCTGCTTCCTTGCGCTTTTGCTCTTTCGGCGTCGGACTCGGAAGCACCGGCGCGCGGGCGGGAGCGGCAGCGCTGCACGCTGTCAAACCGGCCTGCGCCGAAACCGCCGCGCTCTTGTCCAAATAATATTGATAGCCGCCCGGATAGTGCGTGAGACGGCCGGCCTCGACCCGCACGACGTGCGTGCTCAATTGCCGGATGAAATAAACGTCGTGACTGATGAAAATAATCGTCCCTTTGAACTGCTGCAACGCGCCGATGAGCGCGTCGATGCTCGGAATGTCCAGATGCGTCGTCGGCTCGTCCATCAACAATAAATTGGGCGGGTCCAGCAGCAATTTCACCAGCGCCAGCCGGCTTTTCTCGCCGCCGCTCAGAACGGCCACTTTCTTGAAAACATCATCGCCCCGAAAAAGAAAGCAGCCCAGCACCGTGCGCACGAATTCCTCCCGCACCCGTTGCGGCGTGTCCAGGCCCTCTTCCAAAACCGTCCGTTCCTCCTCCAGCATGTCGATGCGGTATTGCGAATAGTAACCGGATTTAACGTTGTGGCCCAACAGCCGCTCGCCAGATTGCACCGGCAAAACGCCTGCCAGAAGTTTGAGCAGGGTCGATTTTCCCGCCCCGTTTGGCCCGACCAGCACGGTGCGTTGCTCCCGCTCCGCCTGGAACTCGAGTCCGCGGTAAATCACATTCGCGCCATAAGCATGATGGACGTCCTTCAGCGTTATCACCTTCAACCCGCTGCGTTGGGGCTGGGGAAACTGGAATTTGATTTTCTTTTCATCGCCGACCGGCGCCTCGATTTTATCCATGCGCTCGATCTGCTTGAGCTTGCTCTGGGCCTGGGCTGCCTTGGTGTTTTTGGCCCGGAACCGCTCGACGAATTCCATCATGTGCGCGATTTCGCGCTGCTGGTTCTTGTAAGCCGACGCCAACTGCTGCTCCGCCGCCTCCCGCTGCGCCAGGTAATCCTCGTAATTGCCCCGGTAGCGGATCAGTTTGCCGTGGCGGATTTCAAAAATATGAGTGACAAGCTGGTCCAGGAAAGCGCGGTCGTGCGAAATCATGACGATGGCCCCCGGATAATTGCGCAGATACTCCTGGAACCATTGCAGCGACTCCAGGTCCAGGTGATTGGTCGGCTCGTCCAGCATCAACAAATCCGGCTCCTGCGTCAAAAGCCGTGCGAGGTGCGCCCGCATCACCCAGCCGCCGCTCATCTCGCGCAGGGGCCGGTTGGAATCCTTTTCCCGAAAACTCAGGCCGGCCAGGATGCGCTTGGCCTTCGGCTCCAATTGGTAGCCGCCCAACTGGTCGTAACGGGCGTGGATATTCTCGTGATGCTCCAGCTCGGACGGATGCGCCGAATCCCACGCCTTGATTTTCCGTTGCAATTCCGCGATTTCCGGCGTGATGGCAATGGCCAGTTCCAACACGGTCTCCTCCCCCGCCGGGGCGTTCTCCTGCGGGAGATGGCCGACGCGGATGTTTTTCTCGAATTGGATCGTGCCCGCGTCCGGCGAATCGACATTCAAGATGAGCGAAAACAAAGTGGATTTGCCCGCGCCATTGGGGCCGACCAAGCCGAGGCGGTCTTCGCGGTTGACCTGCAACGAGACATTCTCGAACAACGTCCGCGGGCCGAATGATTTGCTGACTTCAGAAAGCGTAAGCATGAACTATTTATCATAGCCAAGTGTTGCCGACATCGCCAGCGCCGTTTCCGAAACGAATTCACTCTCAAGCCAGGCGGCGGCGAGTGCGCCGGCGCCGGATATCACGGGGGAGTTTTGACTCGATAAAAGCGAGATTGGCCAGATTGGACGGAGTCGGTGATCTGCAGCGTGCCGCCGGGTCCGAGATTGTTGGTGACGGCCTGGGTGGACCATGCGCTCGTGGAGAGATTGCTGGTCCATTGCACGCAGTAATCTCCCAAAGGAAGGCCTTGGAAACTCAGGATCACTTCTCCGCCGTTTGTTTGAATGCCGGTAAAGTTGGGCGTGGCCAATCCCTGGTTGATGGCCTGGAGCAACGGGGCACGCTGGCCGACCGGTGCCGTTGGAGAATAATCCTGGGCGATTTCCCAAATCATGACTCCGCCGAGATTGTGGTTTCGGACGTAGCTGATCTTGGCCTGGCAGGTGCGTTGGTCGTCGTAGGATATGAACATGTCGTTGGAGGCAACGGGATTGGTGATGCTAAGGTAGGCGGCTTGGGCGTTTGTGTCCCAGTGGTAAAGGTTCGATTGATAGTAGCTGGTCATGATCGTTTGATAAGTTTCCTGGGTCGCGGCGGGAACGTTGTTCGTTGCCCAGGATTGGCGCGGTTGCCAGACGCCGCTGCCGCCGGTCCAGACATAGCCGTAGAAGGCGATGCCGACGCCGAGTTTGTCGGGCGCGACGCCGTTGCTGAGATAATTGCTCACCGACCCGTCCACGGAAGTGACCAACGGGCCGTAAGGAGGAAGGTGATAGCCTCCGTCGTAAAGCGGCGAATTGAACCACGTCACCCAGCCCGGCCACGGGCCGGCCAGATCATAGGTCATGATGTTGAGTTGATCGAACTGGCTCTGCATCTCGGCGAACATCTCATACTGGGCCGTCGGCGAATCTCCGTAGGGCGGATAGGCACCGACGGCGGCGGTAAGCAACTTGTAGGGAGTCAAGCCATTGAGCGCGGACCGCAGGGCGATGACGAAATTGGTGAATTGGGGAATGTCGGAGGAATAGAACGGTTCCCAGTCAAGGTCCACGCCATCGTAGCCGCGGCTGGCCACAAAGTTTGTCAAGTGATTGATGAATGCAGGCAAATTGGAACTGCTGGTGGCGCCGAGGAAACCGGCTTCGCTGCTGGCGTCGGCGATGGACCCGCCAAAACAGATGAGCGCCTGCCGGCCGGCGGCGTGGGCACAGGAGATCAGGTTGGAGGAATTGGCGACAGTAATGTCATTGATGGCAGCGTTCAACGAGCCATCGGGGTTGACCGTCACCGGCGAGAGGATGACGTGGGTTATGGTGGTAAAGTCGATATTGGAGGCCGGCATACCCGCCTGTTCCCAACCGGGGTAATAGCCCGTTACCCAAAGGCCGGCGTGGACTGCGAAACCTTGCAGAAATAAAAGGCCGGCCAGAAACTGCAAGAGCGGTTTTCTGAAAAGTAGAGAAGGTCGCTCTCCTTTTTTCACTGTGGCAATTTACTCCACGGAGCGGCTCCGGTCAATCGGCGTATCCCGACCCGGAATAACGCCGGCCGCTCATTTTTGGGCCAGGTCCACGCAGATGATTTCGTGGTCGTTGCGCGCGTACATGCGGCGATGGGCGAAGGCGGGATGCGACCACACCACATCCCGGCCGGCGTCGCGATTGTCCGGCTCAATGACGTGCGCCCGGCTGATCTCCTCGTAGCCCTTGGGCGTCAGCCGCGCGATGATGAGATCGCCCTTTTCGTTGAACAGGAAAAAGCGGTCCTGATTCTTGACAATGAAGGCGTTGGCCCAGCGCATTTCCCTGCCGTCGGGGGTGGTGGCATTGAGCGTTTCCCAAATCCGCTCTCCGTCGGAGGCCTTGAGGCAGCGCAACTGGCCGTAGCTGCAAGTGCCGTAGATGTATCCGTCCTCGAGGAACGGCGTGCTCAGGACTGAGTGCAACGCGTCGGTGTTCTTTTCGCTCACGCGCTTGCTTTGCCAGGCCGTCGTGGCCGCCGGTTTGGAGCCATCCAGTCGCAGCATCCACGAGCCGTTGTAAAAACAAGTCAGGAACAGCAAATCATCCATCTTCCGCGGCGTCGGAATCGTCATTCCGGCACGAATCGTCTGCGACGACGGGAGGGACCAATACACTTTACCCGTCTCCGGATCCAGCGAGTTGACCGATTCCGGGTCCCAGACGATCAGTTGCCTGACGCCGCCCGCCTTGAAGATCACGGGGGAACAGTATCCCGGCTCCTTGGCGCTTAACGCCCGCCAGATTTCATGGCCGGTGTTTTTGTCCAAGGCGACCACCGTGGAGTTGGAGCCGGCGGCCAGGCAAATCAGTTTGTTGCCGTCCAAGAGCGGGTTTCCCGCGAAGCCCCACATCGGGGTTTTGATTTTGTAGTCCTCTTTGAAATCCCGCGACCACACCACCTTTCCTGTCGCGGCGTCCAGGCAGCACAAATTGCCTTCCGCCCCGAGCGAAAAGACCTTGCCCCCGCTGACCAAGGGGGTGGTGCGCGGCCCGGCCGGGTAGCTTACGGTGTAGGGACAATTGTATTCGTGCCGCCACAGGACTTTGCCTCTGTCTGCGTCCAGGCACACAATCCGCTCAACGCCGGGAATGCTGCCGCGATCGAAGGCGTTCGTCGGTTTGTCCGAGGCCTTGGCGAACTGGTGGTCGAAAACAAAGACGCGCCCCTTGGCCACGGCGGGGCCGGAATAGCCGGAGCCGATCTCAGCGCGCCACAGCACCGGCGGGCCGCTGGGCGGAAAGGCTTGGGCAATGCCGGTCTCGCGCCAGACACTGTCCCTCTGCGGCCCGAGCCACTTTGGCCAATCGTCCGCCCGGAGGCTGCCCGCACAGCACAACGCCAAAACTGTCAATACTATTCCACGCATAAAAAAGCTTTTGCAACGCCGCCAACAATTTGCCGTGCCCGCTCCTCGAAGTCCAGCCGGGGTTGGCACCGGTATTATTTTTGTAGCGTCGGCGCTGCGCGCCGATTTCGAGCCACACCAGAATTACTATGCCAACCATCCTGTGCGCACAAGTTGACAAGGAAAGGTTCCCTTTTTCAACCGTTTTCTCTTGAGTCAACCGCAAAATGGCGGGAGTATCCCGGAGGAATGAAAGCGATAATCCTCGCTCTTTCGGGGTTGCTGCTCTTGGCCACGCCGGTGGCGGTGCAAGCCCAATTATTTTACACAAACGCCGACGGCAGTATCTACACCTACACCACAAATGCCGACGGGAGTGCCAACATTGCCGGTTACGCCGGGCCTCCATGGGCTGTGACCATTCCATCCAACATCAATGGCCTGACTGTCACCAGCATCGGAGCTGCAGCGTTCTACATCTGCGGCAGCCTGACCAGCGTCACTATTCCCGGCAGCGTCACCAGCATCGGGGAGAGTGCATTCTATGGTTGCATTTGGCTCGGCAACATCACGATTACTGCTGGCGTGACCAGCATCGGAGATAATGCATTCGAGTACTGCTACAGCCTGACCAGCATAGCAATTCCCGAAAGCGTTACCAACATCGGGGATTATGCATTCGCTTACTGTGACGGCCTGAGCAGCGTGTACATGGTGGGCAATGGTCCCACGGTCGGCACGTCCGTATTTTTTGACAGCCCCCTGACATCATATCATTTGTCTGGGGCAGGTGATGGTTATTATTACAGCATAAATCCCGACAACACGAACACCATCACTATTGTGTTCTACACCGGTCCTGGCGGCGAGGTGAGCATTCCAACCAACATCAATGGCGTAACCGTTACCGGTATCGGGGATAGTACAAATTCTGTCTTTGGCTACACCGGCCTGACAAACGTCCTGATTCCCGAAAGCGTCACCAGCATCGGGGGAGAATGCATTCTATGGCTGCACGAGTCTGGCCAATGTCACGATCCCCGCCGGCGTGACTAATATAGGATACCAGGCGTTCGGAGACTGCACCAGCCTGACAGCGATAACGGTGGATGCGTAAAATTTATATTATAGCAGTACGAATGGAGTGTTGTTCGACCAGAGCCAAGCGACGCTGATTCGATGTCCGGGCGGCCTAGGCGGAAGCTACACGATTCCTGCCAGCGTCACCAGCATCGCCCAGGATGCGTTCGAACACTGCGGCGGCCTAACAAGCGTCACGATTCCTGCCAGTGTCACCAACATCGGAGACTGGGCGTTCTTCATCTGCGGCAGCCTGACCAGCGTCACAATTCCTGCCAGTGTCACCAGCATCGGAGACTGGGCGTTTTACAACTGCGGCAGCCTGACCAGCGTCACGATCCTCTACGGCGTCACTAGCATTGGGGCCGGTGCGTTCGATCTATGCACCAGCCTGTATAGCGTCGCAATCCCCGAAAGCGTCACCAACATCGGATCTTCTGTGTTCAAGGATTGCTGGAGCCTGTACAGCGTCGCAATCCCCGAAAGCGTTACTAGCATCGGGTTTGATGCATTCGCTAACTGCTTCAACCTGAACAGCGTCTATTTCGAGGGCAATGGTCCCCCTGTTGATTCGTCTGTGTTCTGGGACGACCCCGTCACGTTATGTCTATATCACTTGTCTGGCGCAAATGATGGTTACTATTACAGCATAAATCCCGATAATACGAATACTGCCACCATAGTCTTTTACAGTGGGCCTGGCGGCGATCTTAGCATTCCAACTAATATCAACGGCCTGACGGTTACCGACATTGGGGATGGCACGAATTTTGCCTTCGCCTACACCCGAGTGACCAACGTCGTGATTCCCGGCGGTGTCACCACCATCGGAACCAATGCGTTCAATGACTGCACGAGCCTGACGAGCGTCACGATTTCTGATGGCGTCACCAGCATCGGGGAGAATGCATTCTATGGCTGCACGAGTCTGGCCAATGTCGCGATTCCTGCCGGTGTCACCAGCATCGGATACCAGGCGTTCGGAGACTGCACCAACCTGACCAGCGTCTATTTCAATGGCAACGCTCCCGCCGTTGGTTCTAATGCGTTCTCTCAGGACGCCGCGGCTGTCTATTATCTGCCTTGCACCACTGGCTGGAGTTCCACTTTTGCCGGACTTTGGACCATGCCTTGGTGGCAAAAGACATTAAGCTACACGACAAATGCCGGAGCCATCACGATCACGGGTTACTCAGGACTATGCGGCGATGTTGTGACCATTCTGACCATTCCAGCTGCGATCAATAATCTGCCGGTCACCGGCATTGGGACGAATGCATTCTATTATTGCACCAACCTGGCCACCGTCACGATTCCCGCCAGCGTCACCAACATCGGGGTGGATGCGTTCTGCCGCTGCACTAACTTGACCATTGTCTATTTCAATGGCAACGCACCCGCCGTTGGTTCAAATGCGTTCGCTCTGGACCCCGCGACGGTCTATTATTTGCCTGGCACCAGCGGCTGGGGCGACTTTGCCACCAATACCGGTTTTACACCCGTGCTGGAAAGCGAGGTGACGAACAGCAGCTTTGAAACGGGGAATTTCAACGGTTGGATTTTGTCTGGAGACACTTTGTATGATTTTGTGGCCGAGGGTTCTGTTTATGGAATCTTGCCGCACTCCGGGATTTATCTCGCCGCATTGGGGTCTTTCGGTTCCCTCAGCTACCTCTCCCAGACGCTTACGACGATGGAACGAACGCCCTATCTGCTCTCCTTGTGGCTGGATAGCCCCGATGGCGAAACTCCCAATGAGTTTCTGGTGTCCTGGAATGGAAATACCCTCTTTGATGACACAAATATCCCCGCCGTTGGATGGACCAACCTGCAGTTCTTGGTTTCGGCGACCAGAACCAGCACTGTTTTGGAATTCGGATTCAGGGATGACCCAAGCTATCTCTGGCTGGATGACATCAGCATCCTGCCGGTGCAACCAGGCTTCGCAAGCTTTGGCGTACAGAGCAATCAATTTGGATTCAGCTTCACCGGTCCGGCCAATCTGGCCATTGTGGTGGAAGCCTGCACAAATTTGGCCAGTCCCGTTTGGGTTCCGCTCCAGACGAATACCCTCAGCAACGGTTCATTCTCTTTCAGCGAACCGTTGCAGACGAACAATTCCGGCCGCTACTACCGCATCACTTCGCCCTGAACTGGCTGGAAAGTCAGTTCAACTCCAAATCGAACGGGAGGAGGGCGTAGATGTTTTGCGGGTCGTTTAAATCCGAAAGCACGCTCCATTCTTGCATCACTTTTGCGCTGACGCGGCTGGCCAGATCGGCCTGCCCCACAGGATGGCCTTGTCCTTGCAAGGCTTCGGTGATCTGGTCGGCAAGGGTGGTCGGCTGGGGGTATTCGGCCACTGAATAGTTGTCCCCCAGTTTGGCCTCTTTGGCGGCGACGTCGATGGCCTTCTGCAAACCGCCCAGTTCATCCACCAAGCCGTGTTTCAGCGCATCCGCGCCGGACCAGACACGGCCCTGGGCGATGTCATCCACCTGGTTGGTGGTCAGCTTGCGGCATTGCGACACGTGCTCGATGAACTGGTCATAAATTCGGTCAATTAGATTCTGGATCACAGCCTGTTCGTCGGGTGTCATGGGGCGCGATGCAGTGCCGAGATCGGCCAGTTCGCCCGTTTTGACGGTGTCGAAGGTGACGCCGTGGTCATTGGCGATTTTCTGCAAGTTGAGCGTCAGGCCAAACACCCCGATTGACCCCGTGATGGTGTCCGGTTCGGCGACGATGCGGCGCGAGGCCATGGAAATGAAGTAGCCGCCGCTGGCCGCCACGGTGCCCATGGACACAATGACCGGCACTTTGGCATTAAGCCGGCGAAGCTCGTCCAGAATGACCTCGGAAGCTTGGGCGCTGCCGCCGGGACTGTTGACCCGCAGGACCACGGCTTTGACGTCCTTGCGATGTTCCAATTTGCGAAGCAGCCGCGCGAAGCGTTCGCCCGCCACTTGCCCTTCCTGCCTCGGATTGCCTTCGCCGTTGATGATCGTGCCCTCGGCATAAACGACGGCGATCTTGTCCTTGCCAAACTGCTTCAGGACGTCGGCGCGCCGGGCCTCATGAGCATAGGAAGCAATCGAAACCTGCGGTATGGATTTGTCTTTGTCCGTCTGGCCGGTGAGGTGGCGCAATTTATCGAGCGCCTCGTCCTCGTAAGCCAGTTCCGTAACGAGGCCACCCGCCTTGGCCGATTGCGCGCTAATCAAGCCTTCCTTGTCCACCAGCGACTGGAGTTTGTCCGGCTCGAGTTTGCGCGAGGCGGCAACGGTGTTGAGCATCTCGCCCCAGATCGTCTTAAGGAGCGCTTCGATCTGCTCGCGGTTCTCGGGGCTGAAATTCTCCCTGGTCAGCGGCTCGACGGCTGCCTTGTACTTGCCGTGCCGGATGGGAGTAAACTCGACGCCGTATTTGTCGCCCGCGCCCTTGAAGAAGGTGCCCTCCGCCGCCAGGCCGCGGAAAGCCAGCAGGCCCAGGGGATTCAAAATGATTTGATCCGCCGCGGACTCGAGGTAGTAATCCCGGTTGTCGGCGTTCTCGATATAAGCGATGACAGGCTTGCCACTTTTTTGGAAATCCTGGATGACTTCGCGCAATTCCTTGAGCGCGCCGTAGCCTGAACTGTAATTGGCCGCGAGCAGGTTCCCGTGGAGATACAGCCCGGAAATGCGCTTGTCCTTGGCGGCTTCGCGGAGGGCGGTGGTCGCGGCGCGCAACTGAAGGGTCGGGCTGCCGTTGCCAAGGAGGCGGGCCAAGGCCCGCGTGCTTTCATCCACGGCGCGGTCCGTGATCTGCGTATTCAGATTGAACACCAAAACCGATTTGTCGGCGATGGTATTATGCCCGCGCGACCCCGCCACAGCGGCCGCCACGATCAGCAACAGAACGAGCACCGCCATGCCACCGATGGCAAACAACGTCCACTTGATGATCGACCACACGATTTGCAGCAATTTTATCATAGAACCTTCCTTCTGTTTACAAGCCAATGCCGAAGCCGGATTGTTACCGCTTTGCCGGCGGCATGTCCATCCTTTGTTGCAGGGTCCGTTTCTTCGGGCGCATCTTGACACTGCCACCCTTGGATGGAACGAGCCCCTCTCCCTAACCCTCTCCCCACTTCGTGGGGCGAGGGAATCGGCATAAACGGATATGGCAGTGTAGAGATGCGCCCGTTTCTCTTGGGCTGGGCGGAAAAAGCTTGTCGGATTTCGCGGGGGCGGGGTGTTAAATGGGTGAGATGCAAGAACAATCCGATGTTCACTTTGGGCCTGCGCGAAAAAACGGACACAGGTAAAGAGAGACATTGAAAGCCAAAGCAACTATGAATGCACCTGTGATCCAATCCAAGAACAACCGGAAGAAGTTTGACAAGACCTTTAAACAACAC
>JBKQUS010000055.1:0-21038 GCA_052325505.1 Limisphaerales bacterium | reverse complement strand
CACCGCCATTGCCTTGCCGCCGCATTTGAATTTAAATCCCCCAGCCACCGTTTGGTGAACCGGGCGTGTGCCCGACGATTGTGATGTTTTCATTCAACATCAATCAGTTCCCAATCGGTGGCGCTTTGCCAACTGAATTGTTACGGTTTAGAGGGATGCGTCTGGCTGCTCAGACGAATATTTTATGGTTTCTATGGCTAGTCCCGATTTCATGGTTTTTGGTGTCAGGTTCAATAGCAGAACCTGCCTCTTATAGCTGTCTGTCCACCTTCCACGTTGGCGACGCGGCACGTTTCGTAGTCGGATGTGTCAGAAGGCGAGGGACTTGAACCCAGTCTCGTGGTCAAAAACAGTATGAGAGGTGGAACCTATTCCACAACGCAGTTACGCAAACATAAGTGGAGTCCGCAGGAATGAGGAACAATACGGCGTGCGTGAATTCCACGCCACTTTCAAGGTCAAGCGAACTTGTCCAACCCGACCCGAGCGTTAACGTCTCAACCCGAATCCCAATTCTGACGATATAAACCACAACATATGAGGTTCGTCTGATGAACTGGATGCCATCGTATTTGCGGGGTATTGCTCTCGGCTGCGCTGTCTTGCTGCCGACGGGGTCCTTGCTTGCCTTGGATCCCTCGAAGTCAATTTATCAATACAATTGCCAGAATTGGACGCGCCAGAACGGCCTGCCCGCCGACCTCATTACTGGTGTGACCCAAACGAAGGACGGCTACATCTGGCTAGGAACCCAAAAAGGATTGGTCCGGTTTGATGGAATTGACTTCAAGGTAATGAACATTGCCCTGCCCCCAGGCCAAAACCAGGCAATCCAGAGTCTTTGCAGGTCGAAAGACGGCGGCATGTGGTTGTCCATCAATCGCGGGAATTTTGGCTTCTATGACGGTCAAAAAAATTTCACGGTTGAGAACCAGAGATGGCAAGAAACAAGCACGGAGGCTACCCCGGTTTTTGAGACGTCGGACGGTGCCGTCTGGACCGGGTCAGATTACGGGCTGGGCCGATGGGTTAAGGGAAAGCCCCTCGCAACCTTTCTCGACGAGCGTTATAAAAGTCATGTTCTGTCCATCTGCGAAGGCCCCCGAGGCCGTGTCTGGGTGGGAACGGCCGGGCAGGGATTGCTTTATTGGCAGGATGGCAAGCTGGCTCCCTTTCCGGATGACTCGCTAAAGAACGATACCATTTTCACAGTGGCGGAGGGTTTAGACGGAAGAATTTGGGTTGGCACCGGGAACAACTTGCTCTGCTTTGATTCCAAGTTCCAACCTGTGCAGATCTCTGACTTCTCCGGTGGAGACAGGATCATCCTGGTAGATCGTCACAGCGTGGTTTGGATTGGCACCGCAGGCGGTCTGGCTCGATACCAAAACGGCGAATTCACCTATCTCCGAAAGGCAGATGGATTGGTCAGCGACGCTGTCACGAGCCTTTATGAAGATAGTGAGGGAAGCCTCTGGGTCGGCACCCAGAACGGATTGAGCCAGATCACGGACGTGAAATTCCCCATTTACTCAGACCGGGATGGTCTCCCATCCAGTACTGTCGTATCAGTGTCCGCGGCGCGTAATGCAGGGCTTTGGATAACAACCGACGGGGGTTTGGCCCGCCTTGACGGCCAAAAGGTGACGAGTTTCAACAACAATGCATCGTTTCCCCAAGGTTGGTTCAAGCGCGTGTTCGAGGCCAGCAACGGCAATCTATACCTGACGGATAGCCACGAACAATTGCTGATGATGTCCGGCGGAGAGATTGGAATGACTTACCCCAACACGAACTGGCCTACCGCGATGGCGGAAGACGGCGAAAGCGTCGTTGTGGCCGTGGGCGACAGAATATTCCGCATCCGGAACGGCAAGATGATTCCGTATGCTTACGCGGACGGCAACGAACCAGTGTACTGGTGGGTCCTCAACCTTTGCGTGGCCCACGATGGGGCGATTTGGGTGGCCAGCAATAACGGCATTTTCCGCCTGGCAAACGGATTTGTGCGGCAGTGGTCAACCGCGGATGGCCTGTCCGACCACCATGTCTCTTGCATCTTCGAAGACGTGGATGGGGCGATTTGGGCGGGTTTGCCCAGCGGCATCGCGCGCATCAAGGATGGCCGGGCTAAAAACATCACCTCCAAGGACGGCCTTTCTGACAACAATATTTATGAAATCGTCCCCGATGATCAGGGCAATTTCTGGATGGATTCCGTCGTCGGCATCATGCGGGCCAGCCGCCAGAGCTTGAATGACTTCGCGGACGGCAAAACGAACCGCATCGAGTGCCAGATGTTCGATGGGTTGGAATCGATGAAATTCACCGGGCATACCAAACGGGAGCCGGTCGCCGCTAAGACGGCGGACGGTCGCATCTGGTTCCCCAATCCCCAGGGTCTGGCCATGATTGACCCGGAACACTTCTTTCGCAACAGCATCGTTCCTCCGGTCTATATCCAACAAATCCGAATCAACGGCGTCGAAGTGCAGAACCGGGAAGCCCTTGCCTTGCCCGTGGGCGGCGGGCAGATGGAGTTCCAGTTCGCGGTCTTAAGCTACATTGCGCCGCAGAAAGCCAGACTCCGCTATCAGTTGCAAGGCTTCGACAGCGACTGGATTGATGCCGAGGGGCGGCACTCGGTGCTCTACAACAATTTGAAACCCGGCAGGTATTCCTTCCACGTTCAGGGCTGCAACGCCGACGGGGTGTGGAACACGGGCGGGGACGCCTTTTCCGTGGAATTGCCGCCGGCGTTTTATCAAACCGCGTGGTTTTTGGTCCTGTGCGTCCTGTTGGGGCTGGCAGGGCTGGGTTTGGTTTATCGCTGGATGCTCTACCACGCCGAAATAAAGCAGCGCAAACTCAAGAGAGCCAACGATCTGTTGGAAGAAAAGGTCCGCGAACGAACCGCCGAACTGGCTGCGGCTAACGTGGAAATGGAAAGCACGCATGAGCAACTAATGGTTGCCTCCCGTCAGGCGGGTATGGCGGAAGTGGCCACTGGCGTGCTGCACAACGTCGGCAACGTGCTCAACAGCGTCAATGTCTCCGCCACCCTGCTTCTCGAAAACGCCAAAAGATCCAGCGTCTCCTATCTCGGCAAGGCCGTCGCACTGCTCATCGAACACACCGCCGACCTGGCCCCCTTTCTGGCCAACGATCCAAAAGGCAAGCAGTTGCCCGGCTACTTAACACGGGTCTCCGAGGAACTGACCAAGGAACAGCAGCGCTGCATCACCGAACTGGAGTCCCTCCGCCAGAACATCGAACACATCAAGGAAATTGTAGCCATGCAGCAGGCCAACGCGCACAAGGTTGGCGTCGAGGAATCGGCACGGACATCAGAGTTGATGGAGAACGCCCTAAAGATGAATGAGGCGGCGTACAGCCGGCACAACGTCAGAGTCATTCGTGAATTCGAAGAAGTGCCGCCCATCCTTGTTGACAAACACAAGGTCCTGCAAATCCTCATCAACTTACTGCAAAACGCCAAGCGCGCCTGCAGCCAGAGCACGGAGAAGGACCGCCGGGTCACCGTCCGCATCCGGCGCAACGGGGACAGCGCAATCCGCATGGAAGTGGCCGACAACGGCGTCGGAATTCGCCCGGAGAACTTGACGCGGATATTCGCCCATGGATTCACCACCCAAGCGGATGGTCATGGTTTCGGGCTGCACACGGGCGCGCTAGCGGCCAAGCAACTGGGGGGGATGCTCACTGCGCACAGCGATGGTTTGGGCAAAGGCGCCACGTTCATTCTGGAACTGCCGCTCCATCACAAAACCGAAACAATCAACCGACCAACGATCCGGCGGCCTTTGGACGCCGTTCTGTCCAATTAAGGCATGTTGAAGTGGCCTCTCGCACCAGCAAGAAGGTCTTACACCCTCGGCCTCACCACTGGTAAATGATTCGCTCAAGTTCGACCGGGTTGGCAAGACCATGTCCCAAAAGCCGTTGGCGTAAGTACTGCCGCGTCCGGCGTTGGCCCCTCTGAGTACCTTCCGATTGGATGAAGAGATAAGATTTTCCCTTTAGGAATAGGCGAGTTTGAGGCGGCATGTTAGCGCTTTTCTCCAAGGTGGCTTTTTGTGCGCAAGAACTGAACGGCTTGCCCGGCGAGAGTATTCGTGGGGCTTCGTCGCAAAACCTCTTCAAACTGCGCCAGCGCTTCGTCGTCACGCCCCAGATTCATAAGAGCCACACCAAGATTCAACCTGGCCTCCAATAGTTCCGGCTGGAGCCGAAGCGCATCGCTAAATTGTTCCGCAGCTCCAGCCGCATTACCTTGCTGGCCAAGAACTGCACCACAGAAGAAATGTGCCTCTGCCATTTCCGGCCGCAAGCGCACGGCCTCGCTGAATTGTTCACCCGCCTCGGCGTATCGCTTCAACGCGACGAGGTTTTGCCCTGCGGCCAGGCGCAGTTGCACGTCAGACGGCTTCACCTGGATGGCGCTGCTGTAATTGGTCGCCGCCGCTTCGAGCCAGCCGTGCCGCTCGCAGAAGCGCGCCAATATGTTCAGTTCCCAAGGGTAAAGATGGCTGGCCAACGCTTTGTGATAACAATCGTCAGCTTCGGCTTTGCGGCCCAACACCTCGTAAGTCTCGCCGAGTCCAATCCACGCGTAGCTGAACTGCGGCTGAACCCTCACCGCGCGCCGGTATTCGCTTATGGCTTCGTCACGCTGGCCGAGCGCCGCCGCCACCTGCGCCAGATTTACCATCGAGTTCGCATCCTGCGAATCCAAGGCAATGGCGCGCCGAAAGGCGTCAATCGCAGCTTTCGGTTGGTGGAGACGCACCAGGATTTCCCCCATTTCCTCCCAGTTTCCTGCGCTGCTGGGAAGCAGCTCCAGCGAACGCCGCTCAGACGCCGCGGCGTCCGAAAAATTGCCCGTCAACACTTGCAGGGATGCCAACAGGGCCAGAAGTGCGGGATCGTCTGGATCCTCTGCCAACGCCGTTTCGCAAGCTTCGCGCGCCCGGCTGATTCCTTGCGGCGAGGCCGCTGGCCTCAATTGATCAAGTAACGACAGCAAATGTTGCCACTGCGCGTTATGGTTGAGTTGTCCGGTGAATGGCGGCTCCCGCAAGCGAGGTAGAATGCTCTCTTCAGCGTCCAGCAGCGTCCAGTCGCTCCAACCCAACCGTCGCGCGCAATCCGCCACCGTCGGCCACGGCTGGCGCGCAACGGCGTTCCCGACCGTTTGTTTTGGCAACAATTTCTCCACCTGCTCCGCGATGGTTCGCGCCAGCAGGTAGTTACCCATGAAGTTCAGGTGGACATGCTCGTAAAACAGCTTGTCGCCAGGCAAGCCATCCGGACTCTCTTTCGCAAAATCGCGTTCGGCATCAGCCAGCAGAACGCGCTCAGTTTGGCGGTTTGTGACGGCTTGCCTTGCCAAGCCGTTGAGCCGACTGTCGCAACGAAAACGCAGCGTATCCAGATCCCGCGCCATCTGGAAATCTTGCCGCGCTTCGGAGATTCTGCCCATAGCCATGGCGCACTCGGCCTGATGGAAACGAAGGTCCGCGAAAGTGTCGTCAATCTTCGCCGCTTCACGAAAATACTCCGCAGCTTCCACATTGTTTGTGGCCAGTAGGGCCGCAACGCCCAGCTGATAGAAATGATCCCACTTTGCCCGGGCTGTCTCGGACAACCCCGGCCGATGCTCCGAGGCAAACGGCGCACAATCCTTCAAATTTACCGCGACGGTGCTGACCACAATGCCAACCCCAGCGTTCCGACCGGTTTGAATGATATCGGCGAGGTTTTGTTTGAAATACCGATAAACGGCGTCCATGCGCGGGCCGTCCGCCCGCACTTGCTCATTGAGGAACATTTTCATTCCACGCCATACGTCCCTCTGCGCCGATGATTTCTCCATCCATTGACGAAAGGCGTCAAGCAATTGCCCCACGCGGGTCGCCTTCATGGCAAGGCCGCCTCGAATGAGCGGGAGCGGCGGCGTCTGCCTGCCGAAAACCGTTCCGGCGCCAAACGGTCCGACCACCTCGTTGTTGCCCATATAAACCACCCAAATATCACCGTCCATGACGGCGCAATCACGGGCAATCATCAGGACGACGTGCGAATTGATCGCCGTCATCGCAACATTCTCCACCTCAATATGCGCGCAGGGATGGCGCAGACTCAACATCGCTTGCAACATCCGCGGCAGACCGAAATACGGCTTCGGGTCGCCTTTTGCCGCGGATTCACCGAAAACAAAAATCCGCGTGGTTCCAGGCGGCTTGGGCTGCGCAATGGAGAGCGAATAGGGCAGCCGGGCCAGTTGCGGACCAAAAAAGCGCCAGCCGAATTTATTGTTTTGTATGAAAGTGCTTTGCCCGTAATGGGAAGGCAACAGAAACCCGGTCGGATAACCAAAACCAACCAGTCTTAATCCCAATTCGCAGAGCACCAACAAAATGCCGGGCACTGCGATGAAAGCCAGCAGACGAAAAGCCCAAGCCTTCAAGCCAGCGACGTGAATCTTGACAGCCGCTTTGGCATTCTTTTCTGGAATGGGCATGATCTAGAGCAGACACTGGAAACATTCAAAAATCACTACAACCGTTCAAACCTTGATACAATCTCATCGTCACGTAAAATCTGGGCTACAATGAGTTCCAGTCTCGGCCCAATTTGCAGGTCGGTTCCAGAACCAAGATCTCATCGAATTGCCATGTGCCTTTCCAGTCCGTATCGTTGACTCTAAACGAAAAGGCAGGCACCGGTATGTTATATGAGCCGGTGCCCGCCGTGTTATGGTATTAGGACTCTGAGAATTAATTCGTCAAGTCAAATGCGCCAACCATGTCGCCCTCTATCTGGCAGGCAGGTTGCAGCGTGTAGTCTATCACCTGGATAGTCTGTAAGACTGGACCAGTCAGACCCGCATTTCCCCAACCGATGCCGTCCGAAGGGGGGAACGTCGCTATCCCATTCACCATCGTGTGAGCGGCGCCAGTGAAGTCGCCGGCGTCCGGGTCCGGATCCGCTCCCCCAGTGTAGAGCGAGATGCCGTCTGATACACTGGTCACCAAGTGACCAGTAGCATCAAGTGCATAGACATAGATGGTGCCAAGTGCCTGCGGGGTCGAAACCACACCGTTGACGACAGTCACGTGGGTAGTAAGAACTCCCACCTCCCAGGGAGCACCGCCACTAATCGTACTGGGCGTTCCTGCCACTGAATACACCCCGCCGCTTATCGTGACGGTTTGTCCCGGCACCGCCACCAGGAGCGATCCTGCGCAGCTTGCGCCGCCATAAGTACGCTGCACCAGATTGAAGTATTGGGAAGAGGTGGGGCTTTGCAGGTCACCAGCGTCAACCAACTGTGTGAAGAATGCCGGAGTTCCCAAGCCGGACAAGGGTATCTTTGTATAAGTCAACACCGCTTGCCAATTTGGACTTGACAGGCTCGAGGTGTCCTGCAAAACGAAGCCGGAGGCCGGTGAGGTCCATGTGACCCAGTAGCGTGCAGTTGTGGGCACAATCACCACGGCGGCGTTCTCAGAGGTTATTGGCCCTGTTCCAGACGTTATCCAGTTGGCAGGCAAAGCATCGCTCGGAACCGCAATGTTGTTAAAAGTTGTGCTGACACTGGCTCCTCCGCTTACTCCTGTGACGTTAACACTCCCATAAACCACTGCTTGATCGGCGGCGGCAGCGATGTTCCCCTGACTTCCCAAATAAATCAGAAAATCGTAGGGTTCACTTCCGGTTTCCGTGAAATAAGTCTCGCCATCCGTGCCATTAAGGGTAAATGAGCCCATAGTCCCATCGGGCGTCTGCACATAGCCGGCGTCATTCCCCGTGAACACGAGTTGATACTCTCCAAGAAGTTGGGAGCTTTGAACCTGGACTATATTGCCGGAAGGTTCGATATTCGGTGAATTGACCTTGTATGACAGCGTAGCCTGTCCAGTGCTAGTACCTGTTGATTGGACGGAAAGTATCATGCAGGTGGGTTCGTTCCAGTCGGGGGCATTATCCTCAGCCGCGGAATTTGGAATCAAATACATATAAGCTTCTGCGCCCCCGACGGTTGGCGTGCTTACCGCATTGTTTGGGAAACCGACCAAGTTAAAGGAGTAGGTGACATTTCCCGATGCTCCGACCCATGACAAGCCGCTGGTGGTCGTTGACACGGCCTCGTTGCGATTGAGGTAGGTGCCTGATGGCAAGCCGTAGGTGGCGTTGAATATGTTAAGTCCTGGAATAGCCGGCGTGATAGTTGTCAGTGAGGGTGGAGGCTGTGGAGCGCTCGACTTCAACCAAACATTTGCGAGCCAAAAATCCATCTCACCAGTGGCCGTTGTCGAATACATGAAGACGTCAAGGCCATCCGCACTGCTGAGTGTTCCATCGGAATCATTGATGGGAATTGATAGATGGTGCCAGTTCCCATCCCAAATGCCGCCAGGAGAATAGGAGAAAGCTTCCTGGTCGTCATGGGCATAGGCCTCATCTATGCCAAAGGCGAGAGATGCCGCACTAGTCGGTGACAAGGTGAACGTGGCCAAATCAAACTTGAAGTCCAATTCGATGGATGCGTATTGAGTCCCATCAAAACCGCTCTGACCGGACGTAAACCAACCATTGCCATCATCTGTCCATCCTAAATCAAAGTACCATCCTGCAGAAGTAGCGTTCCCGGTCCAATTGACTTGATAAAAAATTGACCCCGTACTATCTCCAGGCGCGCTGGGATCATCCGCAGTAGCCAGACTGTCAATCGTGGTGGCGTCATAAGAGAGCGTTACGGCGGGCCCTGGACCCGTATATGCGGTGAACCACGAGCCATCAGGATTGCTGAGGCCGGTTTCTGTGCCGGTGGGTCCGAAGTAGATGTTGGAGGCGGCAAAGCATGCGACAGTGGCCGCCAGCGTAACGACCAGAGCCGCAAGCTTGGTTGTGATGTAGTTATGTATTTTCATAAGTTGCTTTTGTTAGTTGTTATTGTTGCGATGAGGATTACTGATTGGACATGGACATGAACGGCAAGTCCTGACTTTTGGCAGCTTGAGGAAGTTTGTTTCATATTGTCTGGCGTAACTGTTCCAGTTCCGTTCTGCCGGAACATTTGCAAGCTCTGAAGGTCTTCATAAGAGACGCGATGCTGCTTTTACAATGCCTGCGCCACGCCGGCTTACAGTCTTGAGATGCTTTCGCGTTGTGCATGTGTGTTACTATGGTGGTAATCTAACAGCAACCCCCACATTGGACATCCCTCTTTCGGGGGGGTGTGTGTTTAAAAGCATCCCCCTAATGAGGGATGGCAAACTTTCTGCTTTGTGAGAGTTTCTTCCTGTAAGCGGTTTTATAGTATGCTTGTTTGTGGTCGAAACCCAATCTGACTTCCGACGTCAGATTGGGTCTTTTCGTTTAATGGAAGCTTTATCGTTCGACGACGTGATATTGCTTCCATCATACTGTCGAATGCAGCCCCAAATCTCAGCCCCCCGTTTGCCGATGATTCATGCGTGAGGCCAACTGCCAAACCCCCTCTTTAGAGGGATGCGTCAATCGGCTTAGATGAATAATATTCCAAAGATGGCAAGCAGGTTTTTTTTGTCTTTTTTGATTTCTCCTTGCAGTTCCCCTTGTCCGTCATCAGCAGCGTGGCGCTCCCTCCGATCAGGCATCAGCCAAAGTCGTTGGTCGCTTGGAGCGTACCGCCCTCGTCCACGTCCATGGTTTAACATCCCCGAATGAAAAATCTCGCCCAACTGATTCTTTTGGTGCTCTTGTCCATGAGAGTAACCGCGCAAAGCGGCTTGCCAGCCATGAAGCGCTCCACCAGCACCAACAGCCCGGCCCATTTGGCGGCGAAGGGCTTTATGCACGGGGTCAATATCGCCGATTACCTGGAGGTGCCGCCCCGCGAACATTGGGCCGTTCCTCACACGCTCCTGGATCTAAAGCAAATCCGCGCCGAGGGCTTTGACCATATCCGAGTGCCCGTCGGCTGGCATTATTATGGAGGGCCCGCGCCGGACTTCAAATTATCGGACAAGATTTTCGCCAAGGCGGACTACATCGTGACCAACGCAACCGCGCTGGGATTGAATGTCATTGTTAATCTTCATGATTTCTTCGCGTTCAACACCAATCCGGCCGCAAGCACTCCCGAATTCCTCGCCATCTGGCGCCAAGTGGCTGCACACTATGCCCAGGCGCCGGACGGCGTCGCCTTCGAACTGCTTAACGAACCCGGGCAAGCTGCCACAACCGTTGTCCTCAATTCCATTTACGCCGAAGCCATCCGCCAGATTCGCCAGACCAATCCGCATCGCACGATCTTCGTTGGCCCCGGCAAATTTAACTCGCCCGACGAAATTTTCCAACTCCGGCTGCCGGACGATGATGACAACATCATCGTTACACTGCACAACTACGATCCTATGTTTTTTACGCATCAAGGCGCGCCTTGGGCCGCGAAGGAGTACCATTTGACTAGGATCCAATTTCCCGGGCCGCCGGAAACTCCACTCAAACCAAAGCACCCGAAGCACTTAGAGCAAGCGGTTCTGCAGAGAATCGACCAGTATAACACACAGCCCACCGCAAACAATCCCTCCAGCCCCCGGGCCTTTCTCGTTAAGATTGAGAAAGCTAGAGCCTGGTCGGAAGAATTTGGACGGCCTGTCCACTTTGGCGAATTCGGGGCATACACCACCGCAGACCAGGAATCGCGCGCCCATTATTACGAGGCATGGCGGCAGGCGCTGGACGCCGCCGGCATCGGCTGGGCGATTTGGGATTGGAAATCCGGCTTCAATTATTGGGACACTAAAACCAAGCAACCCCTGCCCGGAATGCGCCGGGCCCTCTTTCCCGCCAAGAACCAATGATGCAGGTCCGCGTATCAAACTGTTAAAGATTGAGTGCAAAGCAATGTCCCGCCAGGCTGTTTGTGTCTTTCAGATGATCTGCTCCCTACTGTTGGCATCAATATAGGAATCAGCTACTTTGGGGGTTGGCGGCTCCGAATAATCTGGACTTTCGAATTTGGATCAATCTAGACTCTGAGTGCGTTCATCCAAAAAATGATTTTGGCACATAAGCTTTGGACTGCGGCAGGAATTATTCTGGCATCGGGATCGGCCCTGTTTGGCCAGGCCAAATTGGCTGGGACGCAAGAACTCTTGACCAATGCTGCCGATGTCATTTCCCTTTCCGAGGGACGCGCTGCCAGCCACATCAAAGTCAGGGTAACCGGCATAACCACCGCAGTTCCAGCTCCGGGAGGGGGCCTCCTCGTTCGGGACGGCGCTGGCGGAGTTTACATTGATAAGCACGATGGTCCGATTCTGGAAAGGGGCTTTTTCATCCAGGACGTCACTGGCGGAGTTTACGTTGACAAGCGCAATGCTCCGCTGCCGGCAGCCGGGGATGTGGTCTGCGTTTCCGGGGTCACGGATAAGGGCGAATACGCGCCAGTCATTACAAAGCCAACTTTTGTCAAGCTCGGAACCGCCCCATTGCCACCTGCCCGATCCATCTCTATTGCTCGCTTTATGTCAGGCGCGGAGGATTGCCAGCGGGTGGAAGTTACCGGCGTTGTCCGGGCGGCGCAAATGTCTGAAACGGAATTCAATCTGGATCTGGCCATTGTTTCGTCAGGTTATCGGTTTCATGCGTTTCCCAAGCTTCCTCCGGGAATGGATCCGCAAGGTCTGGTGGGGTCGAAAGTGCGGCTCAGGGGGACCGCTGGAGCCTCCTTCAACCAAGTACAGAGACGCTTGACCGCCTTGAAACTATTCATGTCTTTGCCTGAGGACTTTGTGGTGGAAGAGAGGGAGTCGATTGATCCCTTTACCGAACCTTTGCTGCCTCTCAATAAGATCGCGCAATATCGGAGGGACAACAGGCCGGACCAACGGATCCATGTCAGGGGCAGGGTTGCTTATCAAAGCCCAGGGGAGGAGTTGTTCCTTCAGGATGAGTCAGGCGGGCTATGCGTTAAGAGCAGTCAAATTGAGGAGACGTCGTTGGGCGACACGGTAGAGGCCGTCGGCTTTGCGGATTTTGAGAATTTTCTTCCTGTGCTGAACGACGCCGTCTTCCGGAAGACATCCGAGCCAAGGGCGGTCCTGACACCCAAGGCGGTGACCGTCCATGAAGTGGAGGATGGTCTGTGCCACGCGGCTTTGGTCAGTTTGCAAGGCAAGTTGCTGGAAAGTTTCGTGAGGCAAGACCGGCTGCCAACCAGTGGAAAAATGAGGACAAGGACGGTCTTGATGCTGCAGGGCGACAACTTCACATTCAACGCCGAGACGGAAGCGCCTGATGCCGTGTCGGACTTTGCCGAACTTCGCCTGGGCAGCATTATCGAAGTGAGCGGTGTTTGCTTCACGGAAAGCAGCGAAGACGGAAAAGCCAGATCGTTTCAGATACTCATGCCAAATGGGAAAAGCGTGAAAGTCCTGGCAAAGCCGAGTTGGCTGACACCGCAACGGCTGCTGGCGGGGTTGGGGATTCTGCTGGTCGTATCCATTGTGGGGGTGGGATGGACGGTCATGGTTTTCAAAAGGAACGCGGCCTTAAACGTCTTGGTTCGTGAAAAGGAAAAGGCCCGCCTCGAGTTGCGTGAAGCGCATGATCAACTGGAAGAAAAGGTCAAAGAGAGGACGGAGCAATTGAAGCTTCAAATTACAGCCCGCAAGGAGTTGGAGCTTCAATCCAAGGCCACTTTGGCGGAGAGAACGCGGCTGGCTCAGGAACTACACGACACTTTGGAGCAGGCCCTCACAGGGGTCGCGTTGCAATTGGATACGACCAGCAGGCTCTTCGAAAAAGAGCCCGATGGTTCAATGCAGCATCTCGAACTGGCACGCAATCTCGTCGCTGAAAGCCAAACGGAGGTTCGGCGGTCCGTCTGGAACTTGCGCTGCCGGGCACTGGAGAGATTTGACTTGTTCACAGCTTTGCTGATGAGCACGCAGCAGATTGCCAGCGGCTCGAGTCTCAAGGTCGAAACAAAGTCCCGGGGACAGGTTCGACCTTTGCCCGAAACCGTGGAGGAGAACCTGCTTCGCATCGCGCAGGAGGCGCTGACCAATGTCATCAAACATTCCGGGGCAAGTCTGGCCGAAATTGAGCTGGAGTACGGCCCCCAGAACGTTGTCCTGCAGGTCAAGGATAACGGCAAAGGTTTTGCCCTGGACGGCTGCGCTGGGCCAAGTGAAGGGCACTTTGGCTTGTTGGGTATCTCCGAGCGCACCAAGCGATTGCAGGGTGAAATAACCTTTTCCAGCACCCCGGATGCCGGCACCATAGTGCGTGTGCAAATCCCGATCTCCCATCAACCCCGGTTTGCCGACGGCACCAAGCCTGGACTCTCCTCATGAACAAGGGAGACAAAATCGGCATCTTGGTGGCGGACGACCATTTCATCGTGCGAATGGGTTTGGTAGCACTGGTCAGCACGGAGGCTGACATGGTGGTCGTGGGGGAAGCGTCCGATGGCAACCAAGCGGTGGACTTGTTCGGCAAGCTTAAGCCGGATCTCGTTTTGATGGACTTGCGTATGCCGGTCAAGGACGGCATAGAGGCCACCATTGCAATTCGCAACCAGGATCCCCAGGCGCGCATATTGATGCTAACTACCTTTGACGGGGACAGCGACATTCACAAGGCGCTGCAGGCCGGCGCACAGGGATATGTCCTGAAAAACGCCACCGGAGAAGAGCTTATCCCAGCGATTCAAGCCGTCGCTGCCGGCCAGAAATGGATTCCGAAGGAAATCGCCAAGCGGCTGAATTCCCGGAAAATATTTGAAGAGTTGACCCCGCGCGAAATGAAAATTCTGGAACTCCTTGCCAAAGGTTTGGCGAACAAACAAATTGCCGACACGCTCCACATTAGCGAGTATACTGTAAAGGACCATTTGAAGAGTGTCTTTGGCAAACTCCATGTAGTGGATCGAACCGAAGCCGTGACCACGTCCATTCAGCGTGGCATTATTCATTTATAGCCGCATCAAGGCGTGTTGCCGGCCGCGCGGAAGCTCCGTCGTGTGTGGGATTTAATGCTCACAGGACTCTTGGGGGATGCTGTTAAACACCAACCCCCCGAAAGAGGGATGTCTAATGGTGCGGTTGATATATGTTAGGGGTTGTGACTCTATATTGGTGCATCACCCTGGGTTTATCCCGAATTCTTCCTCTGGGGAAAGCTGCAGGCCAAAACAAAACCCCTCGACGTGCTTGGGGATGGAAGAAAATGAACAACTAAAGAAGCATATATGAAATCCATAATCAAAGTCGGCTCGATCGCCGTAGCGGCAGTCGTATTGTCGATTAGCGCCCAAGGGCAAACCTATTCAACATCCGCCCAGTACGGTGGATACTACGGGTGGAACACCGGCTACTCGGTCAATAATGACATCTGGGGCAGCGGGGCCGGCCCGCAGACCTTGTATGTGAACACGCAGACCGGCAACAACCCGAATTTTTGGGTTTATAGCCAACAGCCTTACACCAGTGGCGTCAAGGCGTATCCCAGCGCCAGAAAGGCCATTGGTTGGGAGACCATCAATTCCTGCAGCGAACTGAACGGCTATTATAGCCACGCTAGCAGCAGCGGAGTATATGACTGGGCGTTTGATTGCTGGGTTCCCAGTGAAGTGATGGTGTGGACGCAATGGACGAGTGGCTCATACCCTTGGGGCAACTTTTATCAGTCCAACGTGTCTATCGGCGGCAATACGTATAATGTTTACTCGCCCGGTGGTCCCTGGTCGTTTCTGCGGACCAGCCAGCGTAGTAGCGGCGTTGAAAACCTGGCAGCCATCTTCAAGTGGCTGGTAAACAACGGCAAGATCGGCAACGGCACCATCGGTACATGCGAGTATGGTGTTGAGATCACGTCGGGCACCGGCTGGTGGACGTGTTACAGTTGCGCCATGTACTAAGACTAAGGATTACAGAGCGGAATTCATTGCAGGGACGGACTTTTGGTTCGTTCCTGCTCTTGTTATGGCGGATGCCGGCAAAGATATTTCCGGCTTGACCTGCGTCATTTTGCGGATGGTGGTCATGGTGTGCAGCGCATTTTTCTTTTGAGCCAAGCCCTATGAAACCCATGAAACTTTGTGCCTTTGTGTATTGTCGAGTGGCAGTTCAGATCATGGTGATGCTCACGCTGAGCCTGGGCATGGCCTTTGCCGCACCGGCGGAGGATGTTGAGCACTGGGAGCAGTTGATGACCGGCTCGATGAAAGCGCTCAAGCAGAGCCACTTGGATGAGTCCATCCGGCTTTGCGAGCAGGCCTTGAAAGTGGCCGGCGAATTTGGTACGAACGACACCCACCTCGCCCGCAGCCTGACGTTCAGGGCCGAGATCTATCTTTGGGAGAAAAAGAACGATCTGGCCGAGCAAACTTTCAAAGCGGCCGTGGCCAGTTGTGAGAAAGCGGTCGGCACAAATGGTTCGGCCGTGGTGCATCCCCTGTCGAGCCTGGCAAATTATTATTACTTCGTCGTTGCCCGATACGATCAAGTCGTGCCGCTGTTTCAACGCATTCTGAAGATCGTCGAAAATACTCCCGACCGGAATAATCGCGACTTCATCATGTGGTCGCGCAATCTGGGCCTGCTCTATCAGCAAATGGGCCAGTATTCCAAGGCCGAGCCTCTGTTCCAGCAAGCTGTGGCTTTGGCCGAGAAGACCGATGCCGAGTGGCTGCCCCATGAACTGCTGACGTTCGCCGATTTCTACCGGGTCTGGGGCAAATACGAACAGGCCGAAGCATTGGCCACACGTGCCTTGGCAATTCGAGAGAAGGCCCTAACGCCGGCCGGGGGGATTGACGCGCAACTGGACTTGGCCGTGAGTCTGGATGGCTTGGGCGCGATCTACCTTGCCTGGGGCAGACCCGGCAAGGCCGAGTCCTCCTATCGACGGTCGATGGGAATAATCGAGAAATTTATGAGTCCCGAGCAAGCCGATTTGACGCCACGGCTGACCGGTTTGGCGGCGGCTCTTCGCGCGGAGGGGAAATATGACCAAGCGGATCCATTGTATGAGCGGGCGCTGGCGATTACGGAGAAAAACGTGGGCACCAATGAAGTGGAAGTGGCAGCAATCTTGGAGAAGCGCGCGGCGTTGTTGAAGGACATGAAGAAACCCGGGGAGGCACAAGCCCTGTCGGCCCGGGCTGAAGCCATTCGCAAACAAAATGCCGCGCGGACGAATTGATGCCGAGATTTCCTGAAAATCCTTTCATCAAATGAAGCTGCGAGGTTTTTTCACCGTTTCCTTGGTCTGCAATCTGGCCCTGGCAATCACCCTGGTGGCTGTGCGAAAAGGTTCGCCGGCAAGCGCGAACGCACCGTCGCCGGCGGCATCCTTGCCAGTGGCAGCGGAGGCATTAAAACCGTTCGGGACAGCCGCGACCCAGACACCGGTGATGGTTCCCTGGCGCCTGATCGAGTCTGCGGACTACCGCCAATACATCGCCAACCTGCGCACCGTAAGTTGCCCGGAATGGTTGGTTCGCGACATCATAGTGGCCGACATTGATGATCTTTATGATCAAAAATCCCGAACCGATCCGGTTTATTACGCGCCTTGGAAGGGAACGGATCAGCGCCAGATGGCGGTGCGCAGCCGGTCGGCGAAACTGAATGTGTTGCGGCAGGAAAAACGGGCGTTGGTCAAGTACCTGCTTGGATACGAATGGGAAAACTATGCCGAACAAGTCTGGAAGCAGGATTTACTGACGAGCTTGACCTTGGGCTTTCTGCCGGATGACAAGGCTGCGCAAGTTGTCTCACTCCGAAAACAATATGCGGAAGCCGCGCAGAACATCCGGGAAGCTGCGAATTTTATTTTGATTGACGATGACCGCGCGCGTTTGCAGTCGCTTTATGAAGGATCTGAAGCCGATCTGTCTCAACTGCTCGACGCGTCAGCATTTGATGAACTGCAGTTAAGAGCACAGCAGAGCGTTCTGCCGGCCTACGACATTCATTTTGACGGCGTCACGGTCAGACGCGAGGAGTTGAGGGAGATCGTCCAATGGTCCAAGTCTTTCAAGGATATGGCCAGAGATGAGTTTGTTTCGGACCGTCCTTTGTCCGACGCGGAGCTGGCTGGCCGGAAGGCGGCGTTTGAAGCGCAGGTCAAAGCTCTTCTCGGCCTGAAACGATTCGCAGATTACCAGCGTGCCCAGGACTTCAACTTTCGCGAGGCGTTTGAGTTCACCCAGCAGAATCAACTGCCCCAAGCCGCTGCGATCGGGGTTTATGAAGCCAGCCGCAACGCTGCGGCCCAGTTGAGTGAGATTCAAAACGACGGAAACCTTTCTTCCGAGGAACGCGCCGAGCTCCTGGCCGTTCTGAAAGCCGTCACAATGAACACGATTTCGTCGGCCTTGGGCGGCAATTATCAAAACTATCTGGCAGGGCCGGGACAGTGGCTCAACGCCTTGGTCCAGCAGCCGGAACCGCAAACTGAAAAAGAAACGCAATGAAAACGCGGCCGGTCATCGGGTTTTCCCTGGCGTTGAATGTGGCGCTCGCCGCGGCCATTTTCTTGTCGGTAAAAGAATCGCCGACACCGGCTCATGCGCCCATGGCCAAGACACCTGTTCCCAGCGTAAACCCGCAATCCCCACCGCCAGCGGATAGTTCCCCGCCGCCCGGACTCCCTTTTCGCTGGAGCCAGATCGCTTCAGAAGACTTGAAAACCTATCGCGATAATTTGCGCGCCATCGGCTGCCCGGAACTCACAGTGCGCGAGATCATGCGGGCCGTGATTAACGAACTTTTCGGGCCACGACGCCGGAGCATCCTGACCTCATTTCAAGAGCGATACTGGGATATGGTGCTGGACGGGGAACTGGTTAGGCGTCAATGGATACCCCGAACGGAATATGGCCACGCGTTGTCATCGTTGGTCGCGGAACGGCAGCAACTTATCGCGGACGTGTTGGGCCAGGACACCCTGACCGCCGAATTCGAGCAGACACAACGGGCGAATTTGGAGCAAAAACGTTCTTGGTTGTCCCCGCAAAAACGCGAAAAGCTGATTGAGTTGGAGGATAGACACCAGCAACATCTGGCCAAATGGGCCGAGTCCGTTGGTTCGCGGGTGGATGGCATACCAACGGCGGAAGACCAAGACCGCCTCCAGAAGTGGCAGCAGGAGTTTGCCGAATCGAAGAAGCAATTGCTGACGCAGGCAGAATTGGACGAGTTGAACCTCCGCGAGTCCGATGTGGCAGATTGGGCTGGCGGCCTGCCGGGTTTTAATCCAACCGAGGATGAGTGGCGGTCACTGACCGGATTGAGGTCTCAATATGAGGAGTCTCAACGTGCGCTTGCCAATCCGGATCTGACCGATGATGAACGGATGGCGCAACAAAAGGAGGCGCAGGCCAATTTTGACAACGCCGTTCAAACGGCGCTGGATCCGGACCGCTTTGCGCAATATCAACTGGCGAACAACGACCAGTATCAGGTGCTGCACAACGTGACCCAACGCTACGGCCTGCCCGACAGCGTGGCCGACCAGGGCCTCAGCGTCCAGCAATCCGCACAGACTGCGGCTGCCCAAGTGCGGGCCAACCCAAACCTGTCCCTTCGAGATGCCCAGTTCCTCGGCAATTTCGCTGGCCCCGGTCAGCCCGTCTTCGATGCACTGGCGGAACAGTTGGTGGGTGGACAACTTTTTCCACGACACATGGGCCTTGGTTTCATCTTTGGATTTGAAAAAGTGCCATTCCAGCGCCGGACATTCGGCCTCTGTCGAATTGCGATTTTTCACGAACCGCACCACGAACTTTGCCCCGCTCTGAATTTCGCAAGCGTCTTTTGCTTCGGTCAACTGCATCATCCAAAATGCCGCGTCTTCACGGCGCGAGGTGCCGCGCATGAAACCGTTGCGCCCGGCGTGGGCGACAAAAACAACGGCAATGCGATTGCGCCGCATTTCCAGGAGCCACGGCAAAACCATTTCCCAGTCGTTGGCGTCGTTCTCCTTGATTCCACTGAACAGGCACGAGAGATTATCCAAGAAAAGGATTTCAACTCGTTCGCGCAGACAGTACGCCAGCAGTGCAGCTTGCACCGTGAGGAAAGTCAGGTTCAAGACTTGGCCGGTCAAATGAAACAACGCCTCGTGCTGCAAGTAGAGCATTCCCTCGGCAGGTCTGCTGGATAACGCCAGGTCGCGCTCGCGGATTCCGTCCACCGGCATTTCACCATCCACATAGAGAACGCGGCGGGGCTTGTGGACTTTCCACTCTGCCACTTGCCCGCCTTCGACACATTGGCGCGCAATGTGCAAACCAAGCCAAGTCTTGCCCAAACCACGCGGCCCAAAGATGAAGCCCAAATCTCCTTGCCTGAACCAGTCGCCCACGATTGGTTCGCGTGGTGGGATGTTGAGTTGCGCCAGTCCTTCTGAGGAACAAGTAGCTCGCGCAATGTGCCCAAGCCATTCCGCCTTCAAGTCTGTTTCGGGGCTGGGCGTCATTTCCGGTTCGGGCGTGTCGCGGATTCCAGGCGACTCAAGTAATGTGTTCATTATTCTCCATTGGTTTAAAGCTCAGAAAAAAAACCGTTTGGCGGCTGCCATTGTCCCGTGTGCCGTCCGGCATCCGAACGAATTGGCTGCGCGTCCAAGTGGCCGGGTCCCCGCCCAAACTGACGGCGTAGCGGAAGAACTTCAGCACCTTTTCCTCTGGCTGGCCGTGGACGAAAAACCAGCCATGCAGGCTCTTGCCGCCACTGTGAACCGCGCAGACCAGCGGGGCGTATCCAGCCAGGTGGATTAACAACGCAGCGTGTTCGTCAGGCGTGCCGGTGTCGAATTCGCAAATGAGGAAGCGACGCGGGCCGGTGTTGGCCAGTGTGTGTGCCGATTCCTTTCCATCCTTGCTTAGTCCCGTGGTTGCCGACATGGGCGACGGCACGATGAGTTGCAGTTGCGACATTTGGCCACGCCAGTCCTCTCGCAGCTTGGTGTCGAACTCCGATTTCGACCATGCGCAACACAGCAACGGATTGCCGGGGAAAAGTTGGTCAATAATCGCTTCCGCATGTTGGCCGTTGTCGTCAATGCGCGGGCAAGATAGTTCCCACAAATCAACCAGTGTGCCGCCGTCGCGGATTACGGCTTCCCGCTGCTCTTTGTTGACTGCTGGCCACTTTGCTGATGTGGCTTTGCTTTTCCCGCCAATGGACGGTTGCCAGGCGCTCAAGATGGAATTTCTCACTGCGTCTTCTATCTCTGTGCGCGGAACGCGGCGCCCGCACTGAACAACTTTCAATTCCAAGAGGGTGATGATCTCAGTGGCGGGCAAGTGCGCGTGAAGGTGCCGGGCAGCTTGATATAGCCACGAATGAACGCCTTCGCCGGCACGCGGGGGCGAGGCGAGTAAGTCTTGAACGAATGGGGGGAATTTGCGGGTCATGGTTGAGCCTCTTTCGCCGCCCGCTTTTCAGCAGGTTTCAGGGCCGCGCCGACAGGGCCTCTGGCGAATTCGCCCAAAGCAGCGCGCCGGTCGAATTCGGCAAGCGATTGCATGTCCACATAATTTTTGCCGGAAATGGATACGAGCTTGACCCAGCCTCGCTTGGCCCATCGCCAAAGTGTCACATCGCTGATCCCCCGGTCACGGCAGACCGCCTTTGCGGCCCGAAGCCCAGTGGCCGGCATCACGTTGATTTGCGGTTCTATCGGTTCCACGCCCAGTCTCTCGTGCGAATACGAGAACACGTCAATATAAATCGTTGAAATGACGTATCTTATTGTGGTCTAAGCTCTTATAGCACAAACCACAGTTTCCATGCACACGGAAAGCGCCATTTTGGGAGAATTGAAGATGTTGGCTACGGTGGATTGAACAAAAGGATGCACTTCCGGCCAAGTGATGCGGCTGTGCATGCCGACAGTTATCGAGTCGTGCGGCAGATCGACAACGCTACGCCGCAACCGGCGCAGAAGTTCACCCCGGCGGGTTTCCTGCTCTGGGTGGCCAAACAACGGGCCCTGGCCGAGCAGGT
>JBKQUS010000054.1:0-25714 GCA_052325505.1 Limisphaerales bacterium | reverse complement strand
CCTTCCTGCCGGAAAGCCGTGCTAAATTTGCATCATGAATGAAGAACCAAAAAACAA
Organism: Limisphaerales bacterium; assembly: GCA_052325505.1. Lineage (GTDB taxonomy): Bacteria > Verrucomicrobiota > Verrucomicrobiia > Limisphaerales > Palsa-1400 > DASRLE01. The sequence goes on along the minus strand of JBKQUS010000054.1, from coordinate 25,657 downwards.
TGTGCCTTTGGCACAGGGATGCGACAATGATTTTGAACTTCGCTTTCATTTGCGGGATACGATAATCCTGCTTGGTGGGAAGGCGGACATTGCCGATTTGCTGGTGAAATCTCAGGATGGATTTATCAGGGAGGCTGATATTGACGTTTTGAGAAACTACAATATTGGGCCTGCGCGAAAAAACGGACACAGGTAAAGAGAGACATTGAAAGCCAAAGCAACTATGAATGCACCTGTGATCCAATCCAAGAACAACCGGAAGAAGTTTGACAAGACCTTTAAACAACACGCTGTTGAGCTCTGGCTCAACAGCGGCAAAGCGGCCACGGCAGTGGCCGCGGAGTTGGGGGTTCATCCCCAAAGGCTCAGTGCCTGGAGGAAGCGCTTCGCGTTGAGCAGCTGGAAGTCGAAAACGCCGGTCTGCGGCGCGAGAATGACTATCTGCGCCAACAGCGGGATATATTAAACAAACTTTGGGCATCCTCTCCGAACCCCCGTCCAACGCGTTCAACGGATTGACGCGATGAAGGCCGAGCATCCCATTCGCTCGCTGTGCGACGCGTTGGAAGTCTCTTCTTGGTGGCTATTATGGCTGGGTCAGTCGCCAGACCCAACCCAGCCCGCGCGCCCTGGAAAATGCGCGTCTGGCCCTCCAGATTGTTCAGATCCACCAGCAGAGCCGTCAAACCTATGGCAGCCCCCGCATCCAAGTGGCCTTGGACAAAGCGGGCCACGCTTATGGTCGCCATCGCATCGCCCGTTTAATGCGCCGGCAAGGCCTGCAGGGACGCGCCAAAGGCTGCTTCCGGGTCTGCACCACCGACAGCCACCACGACCAGCCCATCGCCCCTAATCGCCTGCCGAACCTGCCCGCTCCCAGGGCCCCCAACCAAGTTTGGCTCGGTGACATCACTTATGTGGCCACGGAGGAAGGGTGGCTCTATCTGGCCGGTATCATGGACCTTTACAGCCGCCGGCTCACTGGCTGGACCATGAGTGAACGCATCAACACCGAGTCGATCCTGGCCGCTTGGGGTATGGCTTTGACTCATCGCCAGCCACCCGCCGGTCTGGTGTTTCCTTCCGACCGCGGCGTGGAATACGCCAGTCACGACTATCGACAGGCCTTGCAAAACGCACAGGCTCTTGCCTCCATGAGCCGCAAAGGCAACTGCTACGACAATGCCGCCATGGAGTCCTTCTGGAGTACCTTCAAACAGGAACTGATCTATCGCCGCCATTTCCAGACCCGAGAGGAAGCTCGCCAGGCCATCTTCGATTTTATTGAGGTGTTTTACAACCGCCGACGCCTGCACAGTTCGCTCGGCTACCGTTCGCCCATTGACTTCGAAACCCAAAATGGAAACCGTAAAAGCCGTAAAATGGATTTTTGCCATTTTCCGATTGGAACCCGCTATCAGCCAATCCATTCCGCTCAAAATGGGCGGAAGGGATTTTACGGCTTTTACGTAAGAATTACGCATGGGCATGGTGGGGAGGGGGGCGAAAGTTCCGGCAAAAACTGATTTGCGCCTTTTTACAAAACCTTGTCCCATGTGGTATTGAACTTTGCCGCCGCCGGGGGCAGACTCGTCCGGGCAATGGCATGAGTTACGACGCATTATTGGAAACTTTGTTGGAAAAGACCTGGGCCGGCCAGCGCATCGGCCCGTCGGAGGCGCTGCGCCTTTATCACCTGCCGCTGGAGGAATTGGGGGCGCTGGCCGACCGGCGGCGCCAGTTAGCCCGCGCCCAGGCCCATGATGGCCATGGCAACCAGATCGTCACCTACATCGTCGATCGCAATGTCAATTACACCAATGTGTGCAATGTCTATTGCAAGTTTTGCGCCTTTTACCGCACGGAAAAGGACGCCGACTCCTATGTCATCACGTTCGAGGAGATGGATAAAAAGATCGAGGAAACCATCGCCTTGGGCGGGACGCAGATTCTGATGCAGGGCGGGCATCACCCAAAACTTACACTGCAATGGTATCTGGATTTGCTGGCGCACATTAAGGGCAAATTCCCGCAGGTCAACATCCACGGATTCAGTCCCAGCGAGTTCGTTCATTTTCGAGATGTTTTCGGGCTGCCCGTGGAGGAGATTATCTCCCAATTCGCCAAGGCGGGCCTGGGGTCCATCCCGGGCGGCGGCGGTGAAATCCTTGTGGATGGCGTCCGGCGGCGCATTTCACCGCTCAAAGCCATGAGCGACGACTGGCTGGGCGTGATGGATGCGGCCCATCGCCTTGGGTTAAGCTCCACCGCCACGATGATGTTCGGGCACGTGGAGAGCATCGAAGATCGCATCGAACATCTGGAACGGGTCCGGGCGCAGCAGGACAAAAGCAAGGGTTTTACCGCGTTCATCGCCTGGACATTCCAGGCCGAACACACCCGGCTCAAGGCCCCGACAGTGGGTGGCCACGAGTATTTGCGCACCCAGGCGCTGAGCCGGATTTACCTCGATAACTTTCCCAGCGTGCAAAGCTCGTGGGTGACGCAGGGGCCTGAGATCGGGCAGGTTGCGCTGAAATTTGGGGCCAATGATCTTGGCAGCATTATGATCGAAGAGAACGTCGTATCGCAGGCCGGCACGACCCATCGCATGGGCGTGTCTGACATGCGCCGGCTCATCACGGATTTGGGATATGAACCTCACCAGCGGGATAACTGGTACAACCTGCTCAACTAACCGCGAACATCGCATAATGAAACTTTTATTGCTTGGCATCGGGCGCTGGGGCTCCAACCACTTGCGCGTCCTCCATTCCATGCCCATCGAACTTTATGTGGCCGAGCTGGATGGCAAACGCCTCGAAACCGCCCGGAAACTGGGCATCCCCGACGCCCGTCTCTCCACCCAATACAAGGATTTCGCCGGGCAGGTCGAGGCCGCCGTCATCGTCACGCCGGCCCAATCTCATTTTCCGCTCTGCCGGGAATTTTTGGAGGCGGGCAAGGATGTGTTCGTTGAAAAACCCCTGACCCTCGCGCCGGCGGAGTCGAAGCAACTCGCCGAACTGGCGGACAAAAAGAAGCGCATTCTGCAAGTGGGCCACATCTTCCGCTTCGATCCGGCCACGCAATGGATTCGCGACGCGATACAATCGGGCAAATTCGGGCGGGTCAACATTCTGCGCGGGCATTTTGGCGGATTCAAACGGCCGCGCAACGACAGTGGCGTGATGTTCGCGGACGGCATCCATTTTGTCGATTTGTTCAACTATGTTCTCAACGCCACGCCGGCCAGCGTCCTGGCCATCCACCACGATTTCATGGGGCGCGGCATGGAGGACGTTTCGCTCGTTTCGCTGGAATATGAAACGCCGCTGGGCAACACTTGGGCCACGGTGGAAAACGATTATTACTATCCGGGCAAGTTCCGCGACGTCACGGTGGTGGGTGAAAAGCTGAGCGCGGTGTGCGATTACAACGTGGCGCAATACAAGATCAAGGCGTATGAAAACCGTCATGTCCGCGACGGGGCGGATTTCAAGGGAGTGGAAGGCGTCATGACGCAGATTGAATGTCCGCCGGAAGAGCCGCTGCTGGCGGAATTGCGCGCCTTCATCAAATCCGTCCAAACCCGGCAGAAGCCGCTGGCCGACGGCTGGGCCGGCTACGACGCCGTGCGCGTGCTCGACGCCGCCTTGGAATCCGCCCGCACCGGCCAACGGGTCAAGTTGAAATAAAAATTTATGCAAAAAATCCCCCTATCGAAATGTTTCGTAAACTCCGAAGTGGAAGAAGCGGCCCTGCGCGCGTTGCGTTCAGGGCAGTACATCCTGGGCAAGGAATGCCAGGCGTTCGAGGCCGAACTGGCCGCGCACACCGGCGCGCAGCACTGCGTGCTCGGCTCGTCCTGGACCATGATTGTCTATATGATGCACCTGGCGCAGGGCCTCAAGCCCGGCGATGAGGTCATCGTCCCTTCGCACACCGCCATTCCGACGATGGAGCCGCTGATTCATTGCGGCGCCACGCCGGTCTTTGCCGATATTGACGACACCTTTTGCATGGACGCCGCGCAGCTTGAATCGCTGGTCACACCGCACACCGTCGGCATCATTCCAGTGCATCTCTACGGCCATCCGGCAGACCTGGAGCGCGTGTTCGCCGTGGCTGCCAGGCATAAATTATGGGTGCTGGAGGATTGCGCCCAGGCGCACGGGGCGCTTTACAAGGACAAACGCGTCGGCTCGATGGGCCTGGCCGGCGGTTATTCCTTTTTCCCCTCGAAGAATCTGACCGTGCTGGGCGACGGCGGCTGCCTTTGCACCAACGACGCCGCGCTGGCGGAACGCGTGCGCATGTACCGCAATCACGGCCGCAAGGACAAGTATCTGCATGAGTTTGCCGGGTTCAATGTGCGCTTCAATGAAATCCAGGGCGCGATCGGCCGCGTGATGCTCAAGCATTTGGATGCCTTCAATGAAAACCGCCGCGCCATCGCCGCGCGCTACAACCAGCGCCTGGCCGGATTAGTGCAGACCCCGCCGGAACGGCCCTGGGCCAAGGCGGTGTATCACATGTACGTGGTGCGGGCGCAACGCCGCGACGATTTGCAAAAGTTTCTCAAGGAAAACGCCATCGAGACCGGCATTCATTATCCAGTGCCGAACCACCAGCAGCCGGCCATTACGTCCCGGTTCCGCAACATCCCGGCCCTGCCGCGCACGGAGCAGGCCGTGAAGGAGATTCTGTCCCTGCCCATCCACGGCGAAATGAGCCTCGACGCCGCCGACTCGGTCTGCGACGCTGTGGCGAAGTTTTACGGGGCAAAGTAAATGTGAACGAAACCCAGCCTGAATTGAGCCTCGTCATCCCCTGCTACAACGAGCAGGACAATTTGCGCGCGCTCATCACCGCGATACGCGCGGCGGTGGATCCGCTCAAGCTGCCTTACGAGGTGGTCATCACGGACGATTGCAGCAAGGACAAGTCGTGGGAGATCCTCAAGGAACTCGCGGTGGCGGACCGGCGCATCCGGCCGCAACGATTCGCCTTCAATTGCGGCGAATCCGCCGCCAGTTGGGCGGGGATGAAGGCGGCCCGCGGCCGCTACATCGTCACTGTCGATGCCGATTTGCAGAATGATCCGAAGGATTTGCCGGCTTTTTTGCAGGCGCTGGAAAAATTCGATTGCGTGTGTGGCACACGCGTGGCCACGCGCGGACAGGGGGATAATTTTGTGCGCATCGCCTCGTCCCGCATCGCCAACTGGGTGCGAAATAAACTGTCGGGCGAACAAATCTCCGACGCGGGCTGCACGTATCGTGCCTTCAAACGGGACTGCATCGCGAACCTGAAATTCTTCAAAGGCATGCACCGCTTTTTGCCGACCTTGATCAAGATGGAAGGGTTCAGCGTGACGGAGATCGCGGTTTCCAACAATCCGCGTTTCGCGGGGCAAAGCCATTACGGGGTTTGGAACCGGCTGTTTGCGTCATTCTACGATTTGCTGGCCGTGCGCTGGATGAAACGGCGCATGTTCCGCTACGAAATCGCGGAGAAGATCAATTAACCGTTTATTCGTAGGTTTTTTCCAATTGCTTGACTCGATTATACACGGGGGAGCCGGGCGGGACGCGGCTCTTGACTTTGGCGAATTCCCGGCGCGCTTCCCCTGGGCTGCTTTGCGCCAGCAGGACCACGTAATCCAATTCGATCCAGGCTCGGCGCGGATCATTGATGGTGTTGCCATACATGGCCAGAAAATCGCGCAATCCCAGCGCGCCCCGCTTCCGGGCGGCGTCCAGCACGGGTTGCAGGCGGGGAACCATGCCGGGCAATTCGTCGCCCGAGACTTCCGGTTGAACGGGGGCGGCGGCCGTCGGCTCCTTTTCCTTGAAGTTTCCCCAATACTCATAGAGTTGATACGCGCCCAGCGACAAACCAATGACAATCACCAGTCCCACTAGAAATCTCATGGACCCTCCACACGTTCTATGCGGGCGCCGAGCTTGCGCAGTTTTCCGTCAATGTTCTCGTAGCCGCGGTCAATATGATAGACGCGGCTGATTTCCGTCGTGCCATGCGCCGCCAGGCCGGCGATGACCAGCGCGGCCGAAGCCCGCAAATCACTGGCCATGACGGGGGCACCGCTGAGAGGTCGGCCGCCCTTGACGATGGCGCTCGGCCCTTCAATGGCAATTTCCGCCCCCAGGCGGGCCAGCTCGCTGACATGCATAAAGCGCGATTCAAAAATGCGCTCCGTAATGATGCTGATGCCGGGAGTCAACGCCATGAGCGCCATCATTTGCGCCTGGGCGTCGGTGGGGAAACCAGCGTAAGGGAGGGTGGTTATATCCACGGCCTTTAACTGGCCGGCGCGCGAGATCCTCAATGCCGGGCCATCCCGTTCCACTTTCACTCCAGCCTCCCGCAGCTTGTCCAGCACGGCGTGCAAATGATCCGGGCGCGCGCCGCGTATGGTCACTTCGCCGCGGGTCGCCGCCGCTGCCACGGCGAAGGTGGCGGTTTCGATTCGATCCGGTATGACTTCATGTTCGGCGCCGTGCAAACTTTTCACCCCGGTGATGGTAATGGTCGGGCTGCCGGCCCCGCAAACCCGGGCGCCCATGGCGTTGAGGAAGTTGCCCAAGTCCACCACCTCCGGTTCACAGGCCGCGCTTTCGATGATGGTCACGCCCTCGGCCAGAACGGCGGCCATCATGACGTTGGCCGTGCCCAACACGGTCGGGCCGCAACGTCCGCCCAGGAACAACTCCGCCCCTTTGAGCTTCCGGGCCGTAGCGTCAATGTAGCCGCTCTCGATGCGGATTTTTGCCCCAAGCGATTTCAGGCCCTTGAGATGCAGGTCGATCGGCCGCGCGCCAATGACGCAGCCGCCCGGCATGGAGACGAGGGCCTTGCCCGTTCGCCCCAGCAATGGCCCCAGGATGCAAATGGAGCCGCGCATCTTGCGGATCAACTCATAATCGCCCACTCCCTTGATTTTGGCCGCTTGCAGGTGCAGCTCATTGCCCTCGAACTTGGCGGTGGCACCCAAGGACTCCAGGATTTGGCCCATGAAATGGACGTCGCTGAGATTCGGGACACGGCGGATGACGCAAGGTTCGGCGGTCAGCAGGGTCGCAGCCATCAGCGGCAGGGTGGCGTTCTTCGCTCCGCTGATCGTGACCTCACCGTGCAGGGGTGTGCCGCCTTTGATAAGAAACCGGTCCATTCAAACAATACCGTGTCGAGCAGCGACATCGTGTGATTGCGCCGCCACGTGCGCAATAAAAATCCTCTGGAACTGATTGTAATCCGGCTCGATGGCTTCGACCTTCCACCCTGCGCGCTCAAAGATGGCGCTCACGCCCCCGGCGCCGTTGTCGTTTAATTCCAGCGTGGCCCGCCCCCCGGGCTTGAGGAACGCACCCGCTTCAGCCGCGATCCGACGGTAGAAGTCCAGCCCATCCGCCCCTCCGTCCAATGCCGCCCGAGGCTCATAATCGCGCACTTCGGGTTCCAACGCCTGAATGTCCGCTGTCGCAACATAAGGCGGGTTGGAGACAATCAGGTCAAAACTGCCCTGCCCATCCAGGGCCGCGAAGCCGTCGCCCTGATGAAACTCAATCCGCTCCGTAACTTGATGGCGCGCGGCGTTTTGGCGGGCCGTGTTCAAGGCGTCGCCGGAAAGATCGGTGGCGACGACCCGCGCTTGCGGAGCATGGACGGCCAGCGCAATGGCCAGACAACCGCTGCCGGTGCCCAAGTCCAGGGCGCGGGCCTGACAGCCGGGAGGCATCTGTTGAAGAAACGTCCAGGCACGCTCGGCCAGCAGTTCGGTTTCCGGGCGCGGCACCAGGACATGCCGGCTGACGGCCAATTCCAAACCGCAGAAGGAAACCGAGCCGATAATGTGCTGCAGGGGCTCGCGCTGGCCGCGTCGGCGCACCAATTCGCGCAACGTTTCCACTTCGGGCGCGGACAGCGCCCGCTCGAAATTCAAATACAATTTCATTCGTGGCATTTTCAAGACATGGGCCAGCAGCAACTCGACTTGCAGGCGCGGCGTGCCGACGCCTTTTTTGTTCAGAAAATCAGCGCTGCGTTGAATGACTTCCAAAATGGTCACGTCCATGAAAATAGGTTCAAACTGGAAAGTTCAAAGCGCAAAGTTCGGCCCACTTTATTTTTCGCAGCAATCATTTGCGCCTTTTGGGTTTTTGCGGCGCGATTTGGATTCGTCCGCCCTGAGTTTGAATCTTGAACTGGCGTGGTTGCGCTCTTATGTTCGAACACATGAAACGAGCTTTCATTCTATTTTCAGTTTCCATTTTCTTGCTGCGCCTGCCCTTGATGGCGCAGGACGCCACCAGCAACACTTCCAGCACTCCGGCCATCACAGCGGCCGCCATCGCCGCAAAGGAGGACGCGGAGGAGCGTTACAAGCGATTGGCGGCCGACCTTCAGGCCGTGCAGTCGGACAACGAGGCGCTTCACGCCAAAATCACGGCCATGGAGGAGGAAATCCAGACCTTGCGCACGGCCCAGGCCCACTTGGCGGATAATTCAGGGATTCAAGATAGTCTCAAACGCCTGGCGGACGCGATTCAGGAAGTCGATAAGAAACGGCTCGAAGACAAAGAGACCATCTCGGAGGAAATCCGCAAATCCATCGGCGGACTGGAACGATCACTGGGGTCTGTTTCCACGCCTGTCCCTCGCTACGTACCGAAACAATCCTCCCCTGCGGAGCCGCCGGCTTCAGGCAAGGGCTACCTCTACACCATCCAGGATGGCGACAGGCTCGATTTGATCGTCAAAGCCTATAACGCCGACTTCAAAAGCAGAGGCATGAAAACAATCACATTGAGACAGGCCAAGGAAGCAAATCCCAACGTGGATTGGAACCGTCTCCTGGTCGGGCAAAAAATTGTCATTCCCCGTCCGGATGGCGGATAAGAGGAGAGAAGGCTCACAATCAGCCGGGCTGGCGGCTGCCATGTTGACACCGTCTGGCTCTCCTATATAGTTATAGGATGGACTTTGTCCGAATTAAGATCTCCAATGCAAATCACGCGCGCAGGTGAGTATGGGGTCTTGGGATTGCTGAACCTGGCCCGGCGCAGTCCGGGGCAGATGGCCATGATCACCGAGGTCAGCCGGACGGAGCGAATTCCGAGGAGTTTTCTGGCCAAGATTTTTCAAAACCTGGTGAAGGCCGGTTTGGTCCGGTCCATCCGGGGAGCGCGGGGCGGATTTGTGCTGGTCAAGGATCCCGCGCAGGTTTCCATCCTGGAGATCATCGAAGCCATTGAGGGAAAGATCGTGTTCCAACGTTGCAAGCAGCTCAAGCCCGATTGCGAACACGCAGGAGGCTGTGCCCTGTGCGGGCTGTTCGAGGAGGCCCAGGACGGAGTAAAGGACGTGCTGTTGCGCACGACACTGGTCGATTTGATCCGGCGGGAGAAGACAATTGAATTGACACGTAGCCTGAAGCGCCACGCCAACTGAGGGGGCGAAGCCGGGTCAAATCGACATGCGAAAGGTTTATCTCGACCACCAATCCGCCACCCCCGTTTTGCCGGAGGTGCTGGAAGCCATGCGGCCGTTTTTTGCCGGAGACTTTGGCAATCCTTCCTCCGCGCATCACCTTGGCCTGCGGGCGCGCGAGGCCGTGGCCGCGGCCCGCGCACAAATCGCCGCGTTGATTCATGCCGAATCGCCCGAAGAAATCATTTTCACCTCTGACGGGATGGAATCGGCCAATCTGGCGATCAAAGGATCAGCCTATGCCAGCCACCGCCGGGGCAACCATATCGTCACCAGCCAGATCGAGCACCCGGCGGTTATTCACTCCACGGAGTTTCTGGAAACACAGGGTTTCACCACCACGCGCGTCAAAGTCGATCGCCAGGGTTTTATCGACCCGGCGGACGTGCGTGCGGCCCTTACTGACAAGACTGTTTTGATCGCCGTCCACCTTGTCAATCATGACATTGGCACGATTGAACCCATCCGCGAGATCAGTGAAATCGCCGGTCGGGAAGGGATCGCCTTGTATGTGGATGCCGAAGCCGGGGCCGGATGGCTGCCCATCGACGTGCAGGAATTGGGCGCGAACCTTCTTTCCTTCTCGCCGCATCGTTTTTACGGTCCCAAAGGCGTCGGTGTGCTCTACCGCAATCGGCGGGCGCGGCTGGCCGGCCTGCTGCATGGCGGAGGTCAGGAGAACGGCTGGCGCGCCGGCATCGAGAATGTGCCGGCTATCATCGGTGCCGGGGTCGCCGCCGCAACGGCGCTGCGGGAAGGGGCGCAATGGAGCGCGCATTGTCTCCGTATGCAACAGCGGCTGTGGGACGGACTCAGGGCCGGAATTCCTTACGTGCAACTGAACGGGCCTGAGCCGGGGCCGGGACGAGTGCCGACGAACCTGAACATTTCCACCGAGTTCGTCGAAGGGGAAAGCCAGGTGTTGCTGTGCGACATGCACGGCATCGCGGTGGCGGGCGCGATGGGATGCGTGAGCAAATCGATCAAAGTGTCCCATGTGCTGAGCGCGATTGGTTTGTCCCGCGCGCTGTCCCAGGGTGCCGTTATCATGTCACCCGGCAAGGATAACAGCGAAGAGGAGATGGATTACGTTGTCGAAACGTTTGCAAAGATCGTGGGTAAACTTCGCGGGATGTCGCCCACCTGGGATGAATTTGAAAAGGGCACCGCATCCACCCACAGAATTATGAGGCCATTATGACAATACGCATCTTTGCCGTTGCACTTTTGATCATCGCCAGCTTGCCCGCCAAAGCGCAAACCACCGCTCCCAGCCAGCCGGTGACTGCGACCGTTGACGCCGCGAAAATCGGCCCGCCGATTTCGCCGTATGTCTATGGCCAGTTCCTCGAACATATCGGCAATCTTATTTATGGCGATCTCTGGAGCGAAATGCTCGATGACCGCAAATTCTATTATGCCGTCGCGCCGGCACCCGCGAATGGTGCTGAGGTCAGCCGGGGCGGGTTTGGTCCCGGTCGCCGGCGCGGCGCCGGCCCTGGCCGATGGAATCCGATCGGCCCGGTTGATTCCGTCGTGATGGACACCAACAAACCTTTCGTTGGCGACCACACGCCGTTGATCACACTGGCTGGCTCCGAGCCGCGCGGCATTCGTCAGACCGGCGTTAACTTCACCCAAGGCGTCATCTACAATGGTCGTGGTCAGTTGGCTGGCGATCCTACCGCAAAAGTCTCCGTCAGGATCGTTTGGGGTACCAACGCCGATGCTGTGAGTCAAGCGGTTCCACTGGGCGACTTGAGCGCGGACTACAAGAAATTGACGTTCTCATTCAAAGCCGAACACTCCGGCGCGGCGCAATTTGAAATCGTCGGCACGGGCACCGGCTCATTCCATGTCGGCGGTGTTTCGCTTATGCCCGCCGACAAACTTGACGGCTGGCGTCCAGATGCCATTGCCACGCTCAAGAGTCTTCGCTCCGGCGTTTACCGTTTTCCCGGCGGCAATTTTGTTTCCGCCCATGAATGGCGACATGCGATTGGCGACCCGGACAAACGTCCGCCGATCTATGACCCGGTTTGGCGCGCGCTGCAACCCAATGACATCGGCACCGATGAGTTTATGACGATGTGCAAGCTCCTCGGTGTCGAGCCATATATCACGGTCAATGCCGGCACCGGCGATGACTGGTCTGCCGCGGAATTGGTCGAATACTGCAACGGAGACGTCTCCACGCCGATGGGCAAAAAGCGTGCGGCCAACGGCCATCCGGAACCTTATGACGTGAAGTTCTGGGGTGTCGGCAACGAAGCGTGGGGTTTCAGTTACCAGTATGGCGCCATGAGGCTCAACCAGTTTGAGTATAAACACAACCAGTTTGCCAAGGCCATGAAGCAAGTGGACCCGACCATCAAACTGATCGCCAGCGGCGCCATGCCCGACACGATGACCGGGTCCAAGGAATCGTTGAACTTGGGCACCAAACTTGTTCCGACTTACCTGTCACCGGCCGACTGGACGGGTGGACTGCTTTCAAACTGTTTCGACAACATTGATCTCCTCAGTGAACATTTCTACAACTATGGCAACTCGCACTTCAGCCTCGCCGAAGGCCGCCAGGTGCCGAATGATCCCAACGAACCCATCACCGACTGGATGCGCCGCCCGGCCAACCATATCCGCATCAAATATGAGGAATACAAAGAATACGAAAAGTTGATCCCGGAACTCGTCACGCATCCGAAACCGCTGAACATTGACGAATGGGCCTACAGCGCCCGCGGCGGCAGTGCTGGTTATCCGGTTTATCCGTCATGCGCCTGGGTCTTCCATGAAATGTTCCGGCACTCGGACATCTTTCAAATGGCGGCTTACACTTTTGGCACGTCACTGCTTGCACGCAATGGCACCAACGTTTCGCTGAATGCCAACGGCCTCGTCTTCAAAATCTATCGCGACCACTTCGGCACGATTCCGGTCGAAGTTTCGGGCAACTCGCCACAACCCAAACCCACAAACCCGTCCGGAGGAGAGCAACCCGTGGTCAACGCCGGAAGCGACACCTTCCCGCTCGATGTTGTCGCCGCGTGGACCGAAGGCCGTCGCGCTCTCACGGTGGCTGTCCTGAATCCGACCGATGTGGAGCAAACTCTCAAGCTCGAAATTGCCGGGGCAGGCTTGTCGGGCAAAGGCACGCTGTGGCGCCTTGCGTCCACTGAAAGCGCCGGCCAAAACCCCAGCATTAGCAGTTCACCCGTTGATTCGGTTCCGAAGGCGCTCACGCTTCCACGCTTCAGCGTCAGCATCTACGAACTTTTGGCGGACTAGGCTTCAAACCACGAAACAATCAGACAACGCTTGACAGGACAAGAAATGAACATTCCGATTACAAATCGGACGTTTGGCCAAACAGACATTCCTGTAATTCGCCGCGAGCCGGAACTCCCGTCGCACGGAGTGGCTCAAGGCAATTTGTCAGGCCTCCGAAGTCCTTCCATGGCACTGGCAGTGATTTTCGCGGTGTCGCTCACGAGCACGTGGCTTTGTGCGCCCACTGCTTTCGCCGCTGACGAAATCTGCGCTTCCTGTGGCGAGCAAGTGAGCGTCAGCGGCGACTTTGCGCATCGCAAGGAAGGCGCCTCGGTCACCATCGAAGGCGCCGGCGACAAGGCAGCAGCATTTCGGGAAGAAATCAACGGAAAGAACTTCACCGTCACCATCTCGCATTTGCCTGCGGGCAAATATACGGTGGCCATCGGCCAGGTTGAAACCTCGGTGGGCGCGGCGGGCGAGCGGGTATTCGATGTCACTTCCGGTGGCACCGCGTTGGCCAGGAATTACGATATCGTGGCGACGGCTGGAGACACCCGGAAAGTCTGTTACATCAACGGCACGGTCGAGCACGAGGACGACTCAATCGGCGGTCCACTCAAGATTTCTTTTTCGGCGAGCAAGGGCATGGCGAAGTTCAATACGTTCGAAGTGAAAAATGCTTCCGGCGCATCGGCTGTTGCTTTCAGTGCTTCGGAGTTGGCGGACTCCTTTTCGGCTGCCGCCACGCGCATGCCGGAAATCAATGAAGCGCCCATTTGGAGGGATCCGTCGCAGTCGTTGCCGACGCGCGCGAATGACCTGATCCGCCGCATGTCGCTCGCTGAAAAAGTCGCGCAGTTGCAGAACGGCGCGCCGGGGATTCCACGGCTTGGCCTTCCGGCATACAACTATTGGAATGAGGCGCTGCACGGCGTCGCGAACAACGGCAGTGCCACGGTCTTTCCAGAGCCAATTGGCGGGGCGTCGGCGTGGAATCCGGAATTACTTCATCAGGAGGGAACTGTCATCGGCATCGAAGGCCGCGCGAAGTTCAACGATTACACCACGAAGCATAATGGCGGGTCCAAGTGGTGGTGTGGCCTGACCTTCTGGACGCCCAATATCAACATTTTCCGCGACCCGCGCTGGGGGCGCGGCCAGGAGACTTATGGCGAGGATCCTTATCTCACGAGCGAGATTGGTGTCGAGTTTGTCAAGGGCATTCAGGGCGATGACCCCAACTATATGCTCGCGATGGCTTGCGCGAAGCATTACGCGGTCCACAGCGGTCCGGAGCCAGACCGTCATCGCTTCGATGCCCGGGCTTCGGAACGCGATTTGTATGAAACGTATCTGCCGCAATTCGAGCGCGTGGTGCGCGAGGGAAAAGTCGGCGGCGTCATGGGCGCTTACAACTCGGTCAACGGCGTGCCTTGCTGCGCCAGTTCCTTCCTGCTCGACGATTTGCTGCGCAAGCAATGGGGATTTCAAGGATATGTCGTCTCGGACTGCGACGCCATTCATGACATTTGGGGCCAGCAACAGCATCATTTTGTGAATACGCCGGGAGAAGCCGCCGCTGCTGCGGTGAAGGCCGGCTGCAACCTGTGTTGCGGCGGAGATTACAATGCCTTGGTGCGCGCTGTGCAAAAAGGATTGATCACCGAAAAAGAAATTGATCAGGCGCTGTATTACACCTTGTGGACGCGCTTCCGGCTGGGAATGTTTGATCCTGCCGGGAAAGTTCCCTATTCAAAGATCACCATCAAGGACAACGACACGACTGAACACCGGCGGTTGGCCTTGGAGATTGCCCGGCAATCACTGGTGCTGCTGAAGAATGACGGCCTCCTCCCGCTCGACCGCTCCAAGATCAAACGGATTGCTGTCATCGGCCCCAATGCCAACTCGACGTCCATGTTGCATGGCAATTACCACGGGTCAGCTTCGCGTCCGATCTCAATTCTGAACGGCATCAAGCAATTGGCCGGGAATAACATCGAAGTCACTTTTGCACAAGGATGTCCCATCACCACCAAAACCAACAGGGGGATTGCTGCGTGGAGTCACCAGGATAACGATACGACCCGTCCTTTGTTGGAACTCAACACAGAAGCCCTCAGCAATGCGACGAATGCGGACGTGATCATTTATGTCGGCGGCATCACTCCGGCGCAGGAAGGCGAAATGTTCGATCGTGATTCAATCGAACTGCCCGAAGTGCAAGAAAAACTCGTGCAGGAGCTCACTGCGACCGGCAAGCCGGTGGTCATGGTCGATTGCAGCGGTTCCGCCATGGCCCTGCCTTGGGAAGCGGAGCATTTGCCCTCGATTCTTCAGGCTTGGTATCCAGGCGAGGAAGGCGGGCGCGCGGTTGGCGAGGTTCTCTTCGGCGACGTGAACCCTTCCGGCCATCTCCCGTTGACATTTTACCGGGCCACCACAGACTTACCGGGCTTCACCGATTATTCGATGAGCAATCGCACCTACCGCTACTTCAGCGGCACTCCTCTGTTTGCATTCGGTCATGGATTGAGCTACACGAAATTCTGTTTCAAGAGTGGCAAGCTGGGGTCGAAAAAAATCCCAGCCGACGGCACGGCAAAAGTGACGTTCACGGTGAAGAATACCGGCAGTCGCGACGGCGACGAGGTGGCACAGGTTTATTTCCGCCACGTTAACTCCGCTGTTCCGCAACCGAAACTGGCACTGTGCGGTTTCACCCGCTTGCATTTGAAACACGGCGAATCAAGCAAGGTCACAGTTGAAGTCCCCGCCGAACGCTTGTGCTATTGGGAAACACAGAAAAAGCAATACGTAGTTGAACCCGGTGACTATGAGTTTCTCATCGGTGCGGCGTCAGACGACATCTCACTTAAATTGCCAATGACCATCACCTCCCGGTGAAACGGAAAATTACCAACAAATAACAACCAAAACTGTGCGAAGCATGATTGGTTCAATCATCAGCCCGAGACAGCGACAGTGAGAGGCGACAATCAACAAAACCGCAGGAGTCGCACAAGAAACTCGCGCAACTCCCGACGGCTCGGCTTAAAATGCTAAAATGACTTGGAGGGGGATCCTAGAGCGTGCTTTTTCCAGAGGCTTTGGCCTTGGCCCAGCGCGCCTTGGCCGCGGCGCTCAGTTTGGCCCGGGCGGCGGCACTGAAGCGTTTTCTCTTCGGCGCCTTGGCGACCCGCGTAGCGCCTGCGCCGCGTCTGTATCTGGCCCAGCGCGCCTTGGCGGCGGCGGCGATGCGAGCGCGGCCCGCGGCGGACATGCGGCGCTTTCCGGTCTTCCGGCCCTTGGCTCCGGGCGGGCGTCCGGCACCCCGGCCGCCGATGGACGCGAGTCGCGCCTGGAGGCTTTCAATTTCTTCCATGATTTCAACGGCTCGCTTTAATTGAGCCACCGTAAGGTCATTAATATTTGACATGATGAGTGAGTAATAAGGCAATGGGGCCGAATGTGTCAACATCCTTTGTAACATTTTTTTAAAAAGTTATTCACATCTTTTATAACTGACCGCGCTTGATTTGATAGGTTGGCCGATTAACAATTGGGATTGCAGTAACCGCCATCAGTGGGTAACCCGTTCTGTGTCTAGGGTTGCATACCACCCGACATTGATTTGCGCATGGAAATTAATTGTCGGAAAAGTATAACCGACAATGAACAGAGTGCCGGCCTCGCGTGAAATAAGTGAGTGGTGGCGGGATGGCTGCTACGCATGGACAGGGGAAGCAGGTTGCGGAGTCTTGACCTTGCCGTGGCTGCCTGTTCTTTCCAGAACCATGGCCAGTTTGTTGTGGTCCACCGGCTTGGCGATGTAATCGTCCATCCCCGTGGCCAGGCACAGCTCGGCATCCCCTTCCATGGCATTGGCTGTCATGGCGATGATCCGGGCGCATGTGAGGTTCTGCTCCGATTCGATCTGCCGGATTTTTTTGGTGGCTTCGTAGCCGTCCATCTCGGGCATCTGGCAATCCATAAAAATGACGTGATAAGGTTGTTTGCGGTGCGCTTCGACCGCGTCGAGTCCATTGTTGACTGTGTCCACCTTGTAGCCGAGGTTTGCGAGCTGTTTCACAGCCACGATCCGGTTGATGGGGTTATCTTCGGCCAGAAGAACGCGAGTGTCGCGGGGCGTTATGAACTGGGATTCGGCGGTGTTGCCGGAAAATTCCGGCTGAAGCGCCGCGCCGTTGCCGGGAAGAGCGGCTTGGGTGGCCGGGCGGCTGGCATTGTTTGGCTTTCCAAGTTTCATTGTGACCGAGAAGGTGGAACCTTTGCCGGGGCTGCTGACCACATCTATGGCGCCATTCATCATTTCCACGAGCTTTCTGCAAATGGCCAATCCCAAGCCGGTGCCGCCGAACCGGCGCGTGGTGGAGGCGTCCGCCTGGCTGAAGGATTGAAACAATTTCTTTTGATCCTCCTCGGATAGGCCGATGCCCGAATCGGTGACGGCGAGGCGCAGTTGGATTTCCTCCCCGGTCTCCTTCAGGCGACTGACTGCAAGATCGACTTTGCCCTTCTCGGTAAATTTGACGGCGTTGTTGAGGAGGTTGAGCAGGATTTGGCGAATGCGCGTGGGATCGCCGACCAGGGTGGAACCGATGGCGGGATCAATGACGAAAGTCAAGTCAAGGCCCTTGGCTTGAGCCTGCGGAGCGAGAAGTTTGACCGAGCTGGTGATGGTTTCGTAAAGGTCGAAATCCACTTTTTCAACGGTCATCTTGCCGGCCTCGATCTTGGAGAAATCAAGGATGTCGTTGATGATGCAGAGCAGGGAATCGGCGCTGGTTTTGATGATCTTGCAGGAGTCGCGCTGTTCGGCCGTCAGGTTGGTGTGAAGAAGCAAGTCCACCATGCCCAGGACGCCGTTCATGGGCGTGCGGATTTCATGGCTCATATTAGCGAGGAAGTCGCCTTTGGCCTTGCTGGCCATGAGGGCGGTCTGGGCCAGTTTCTGGGTTTTCTCGGTGGCGAGAATGAGTTCGTGATTGGCCTGGGCCAATTTGGAGTTGGTGGCCTCCAAGGCGGCTGTTCTTTCCAGAACCATTCTCTCCAGATCGCTCAGGCGAAGCTGGGCTTGCTGGTAAAGGCGCCATTTTTCGGTCATCAAGATCGCCAGTTGCAGCACCTCGATGCAGTCAAAGGGTTTTTTGAGGATAACCAGCCGGTCCGAGTAGCCCAATCTCTGCAACATCTGCTCCCAAGAATAATCCGAAAAGGCGGTGCAGATGACTACTTGCAGGTCGGGATACTTTGCCCAGATTGTGGCCGTGGTCTCGACGCCATCCCAGCCCGGCGGCATGCGCACATCCACAAAGGCCATGGCATAAGGACGATTCTCAACCAGGCTCTTCTCGATCAGTTCGAATCCTTCCTTGCCCTGATAGGCTGAATCAATTTCAAACTGCGGCAGCTTGGACTGGTTTTCCACCTCGCCGAACAACGCTGCTTCCGTGGAGCGCAAATCATCCTGCCCGCCCTGGCTGGGAAGGAGGATTTTGCGAATATCCGCATGAATGGCCTTGTTATCGTCAATCACAAGGATCCGACGATTTAATTGAGGATCAATATCCATGTTTTCGGTTGCTAATCATTCGCTCAAACATGGCATCGGCAGGATGAGGGAGGCGCTTTAGTGAGTTTTTGAGCCTTTGCAGCCTCTGGGCGGTGCTCTTTATGCAACGGCACCGCGAAAGAGCGCCATTGCACCCTGACGGGAGGATTAGAACCCGTGTTGGACGGCGTGGCGCAGTTTCTGCTGGATTGCTTTCTCGCGCTCGGGAGCGAGGATTTTCGCGCCGTTGTGCTCGGTGACGTAGAAACTGTCGATGGCCGCGCCTTTTTCCGTCGAAATCTTCGCCAGATAAACATTGACGTTTAATCCGGCCAGCGTGCGTGAAATATCATACAACAATCCCGGACGATCCTCGGTTTGTACGTCGATAATCGTTCGAACGTCAGAGGTTTCATTGTCCAGGGAAATGACGGTCGGGATGCGTTCGCCTTCGATTGATTTGTAAGGGGACGGCGCAGTTTTGGTTTTGGCGATCAACGCGGCCAGGTCGATGGTCGCGCCCGTCAAAACCTTGTGCGCGAGATTCTCAAATATGTCCCGTTCCTCCCGATTGGCCAAAAGGCCGGTGCGGGCGTCCGTCACCCAAAACGTGTCCAGAATGACGCCATCGTAACGGGTCAGGATTTCGGCGCTCAAAATGTTCAGGCCCGCCGCGGTCAGGCAGCCGGTGATCTGGCTGAAGAGACGATCCCGGTCCCAAGTGCATACAATCACAACGGTATAGCCGCGGTCGGGTTCATTGTGCCAGGAAATGACGGGCGTGAGCGCGTTTTCTTCATCTTCCGACAATTGCAGGCGGATGAAGCGATGGACGTGAGTGACGTCGCGCAGGATTTCCCGGGCGTCGCTGATTTGCAGGTAACGGGCGGGGACATTGTTGAAATGGGCCTGGATTTCCGCCGGGTCAAAGGTTTGCGGCGCCAGACGCTGGACTTCCTCGGCCAGCAGCTCGCGTTGGCGCGCTTCGGCCAGAAGGAACTCGGTGCCGCCCGTCAGGACGCGGCGGGTTTTTTCATAGAGCCGCCACAAGACGGCGTCCTTGAAACCGTTCCAGAGTTGATCGCTGGTGCCCATGGAATCGGCGAAGGTGTGCAGGGTCATCAAAACCAGGTTCTCCACGCTCTGAATGCGGCGGGCCAGCGCGTTGATGACGGCGGGATCATCCAAGTCGCGGCGCTGGGAAATCTGGGCCATGGCCAGATGGTTCTCGATGACCAGGCGGAGGGTGTGCGTTTTGGCGCCATCCAAGCCGAGCCGGCGCGAAACGCTCAAGGCGACCTTGCCCCCGATTTCCTCATGATGGCCGGTGCGGAAGGCCTTGCCTGCGTCGTGCAGGAGCAAGGCGAGGTAAAGAAGAAACGGGAATTCGATATTTTGAAATAATTCCGCATAAGCGGCGTAGGGCGGCTGGGTGGCGTGCCAAACCTGGTCGAGTTTTGCGATGCAGAAAAGGGTGTGTTCGTCCGCGGTGTATTGGTGATAGAACTCATGTTGCACCAGGCAGGTGAGCCGGCCGAATTCAGGCAGGAATTTGCCGAGGAACCCGACTTCGTGCATGATGCGGAGGACCGGGGCGACGTTGCCGCGCTGGTCGAGGATTTCCAAAAAGGTCTCGCGCACATGCGGGTCGCGCAGAAAGGTGTTGTCCACCAGGGATAACTGATTGCGAATGAGCTGGGCCAGGTCGGGATGCAACTTGAGATTCCGCTGCTGCGCATGCAGAAAGACACGCATGAGGCGTTTCGGGCTGTCCCGAAAGATGGTGGATGTCACGGGCCGGATTTCGCCGTCGATGAAGTTCAAGCCATCGACCGACGGTTCGGTCTTGCGAACGGGTTTGGACCGGAAGAGCCGGCGCAAGGAGAGCATGCGTTGGGAAGGAGGCGGGAACAGGGCCAGGCGGCGTTCGAGGGTGCGCGTGATCAAATCGATGTTGCGCGTGTGGGTGTAGAAATCGCCCATGAACAGCTCCAATCGCTTGGCGGGGGAGCGTTCCTCATAACCCAGGTTCAGGCCGATGGAGGGTTGCAGGCTCTTGGCCAGAATATCCGTGGAGCGATCGAGGTAATACTGCAACTCGGTGCGGACGCGGAGCAGAAAGCTGTAGGCGCCTTCCAGTTGCTTGCTTTCGCTGGCGCTGATCATGTCCTTGCTTTTCAGCTCGGCCAGCGTGCGGGTGCGGTGTTTGAAGTAGGCCATCCAAAGCAGGTTTTGATAATCGCGCAAGCCGCCGCAGCCGTTTTTGATGTTCGGTTCCTGCATGCAGGCGGAATTGCCGAATTTGGCGCGGCGCGTCTCTTGGTCCTGCAACCGGGCGGTAATGTATTCATTCTCAAACCCGATGACGCACTTGGTCAGGAGATTGCGCTGGAAGCGGTCAAAAAGCCCTTCATCCCCGGTGATGAGGCGGGCTTCGATCAGGGAGGTTTTGGACTGCATATCGCCATTGGCGACCCTGACGCAATCCTCCACGCTGCGGGCCGAATGCCCCACTTTGAAGCCCAAGTCCCACAGAGTATAGAGCACGCCATCGATCAGCGCGCCCAGGGCCGGACGCGCCCTGCCGTGGGCCACCATATCGGTTTCGTGCAGGAACATGATGTCGATGTCGCTATGGGGGTTCAGTTCGGCGCGGCCATAGCCGCCCGTGGCCACAAGGGCGAAAGCGGGCCAGGACGTTTTATCCGGGGGAGGCGCGGCTTTCTTGATGCCTTCCAAAATGTAACGCAGCAACAAGTCAATAATCGCGGAGCGCGCCTGGCAAACGACGCGGCCTTCGCCCCCGGCGCGATGCACAATTTTCAGACGATGCGTTTCGACCTTGAGAAAGATTTTGAAGCGCGTCAAATCATCGCGGGGATGGGTCTGTGCGGGCAGGATCAGGCGCGCGGCGGCGCTGGCCTGGATTTTTTCGAGCAGTGTCGGCATCCGCAGTCAGGATAGGGCAGGGGCAGGAACGGCGCAAGCAAGGGAGTTTCAAGGCTCCCGGGTCAATTGCCAGGCCGGATCCGGGTCGAAAGCGGTCATAGCGCCGGCGAGTTTCGCCGTCTTTGGCCCCAGGTTTCTTTCATAGATTTTGCCCTGTTGATTGACAATAAAAGTCATGATGCCCGAGTTGTCCCATTGCGCCGGCCAGGCCACCAGCGCGAAGCCGGCGAGCATGCGGCCATTGATGATGTAGCTATATTTGCCCCCGGCGGCGTGCCGCCCCTGGCGCGTCAGTATTTTAAAATAATAGCCGTGGTAAGGATTCCGGGCGCTGGTCATGATCTTGGAGTCATGCCGGTAGCCTTCGCCACGCGCCTCCGCAATCAACGGACCGAAAGGACTGATCTCCTCCCCCGCCCCGGCGTGCCAGTAAAGGCCGTCATGCTTGCCCGGGTCGCTGCGCAGGTGTTGGGCATATTGCAGCACTCCATCGCCAAGGCGATCCTTGCCGGCGTACTCGCGCTGGGCCTCGACGTAGGCCCGGCAAACAGCAATGGCCCCCAACTCGTTCATGCCAATGCGGCGGTTGAGGATTTCCTCCCGGCCGGCCGCGGTGTCGAACGACCATTGGCCGTCGCGCCGCACCAGCGGAATCGGAAACGGCCAGGCGTCATTGCCAATGTCCAAAGCCACCTTGTCGTCTGATTCCCGGTTCAAATTCACCTTCTCGGAAACCCGTTGCACAAAAAGGACGAACCTGTTGCTGGCCTGAACGGCGTCAGCCGAAACAAGCGCGCGCGATTCCGGCCCGAATATCGTGTAAAGCGCATTGGTATCTGTGGCCAGGGTTGCGGCAGTCAGGGCCTTGACGGCGGCTTCCGGGGTGGGGAATTGCTCCTCCTGCGCGGCCAATATGGACTCCGACACTGTCAGCGCGGACATCAGCGCGCCGCATACGCCGGCACAACGGACGAATTTGAAAAAGAAGGATTTCATATTGAACCTCAACGCCGGCCTGAACCTCCGGATCGGCTTGAACCGACGCTCATGCCGCCCCGGCTTTCCTGGCCGCGGGAACTGGATTCGCGGACTTCGCGCGAGCTCTGCGAACCGCCGAACAGGCTTTCAGAAGGTTCGCCTCTTTCGACCGGGCGCGATACTTCCGGCGCACGGCTGGTTGCGGCCACGCGGGGCGCCGCGGCAGGACGCGCGGATTGCCGCGCTGCGGGCAGCCTGGGCGCGGCATAGGCGCGGACAACCGGGCGGTTTTCATAGCCGCGATCTCCGCCGCCCACGTAAACAGAACCCGGATGCGGCTTGGGGCGCCAAAGATTCCCATTATTGGCGATAATTCCCTGGCGTTGGCCCGGCGGAAGATGCCACCAACCTTGAGGACGCCAATTGCCCGGCCCCCAGGTGATCAAATGATGGCGCCTCCAATCCCAATCGTAACCCAACCACAACCCGATGGGGAAACCGATGCCGAATGTGCAATAGATGCCGGGCTGATAATAGATGAGGTCCGGCTGATAATCCGGCACATACATGTCATTCGGATCAGCAGGATCGATGTCGATTGTTCCGCCATCGCCCTGCACGTTTTCCTGCGGAGTGCTGGGGAGATTCCCCAAAGACTGGGCCTTGGCTCGCAGGCGTTGGATGGAATCCATGACATCGGCTTGCTGACTGGCGAAGGCTTCGCCAAGCTGGGTCGTCCAGGCGAGATTATCATCCATCCATTTCAGGACAGTTGGGTAATGCGCCAAACCCTGCACACTGGGGTCCCAAGGCTGGGCCGCAATTTGATTCGGATCCCCGCCCCCGCTGACATAGCGGTCCGCCACCACGATTTGCGACGGCAAAGTCGAAGCCGGCAGAATGAGGCCGACGAGGGGGTCGGGGTAAAGCGCGATGGGTCCGAGCATTTGGTCCAAATCCGCGCCGGACCACACCGTCGTGGCCGGCGCAGGCGGAGGGGCGGCGTCTTGAGCGGAGCATTGCATCCACGCACCCGCCAAGGCCAAAAGCCCGGCAGCAACGACTGCCATCTTCTTCATGCCTCCATGCTGGCGCATCTTTCCCAATAGTCAATACCCTTGGTGGAAGCCGGGAACGGCGCGCAAGGGATGACGCGCCCCATCATTGTCTTTAACTGAATCTCGTCAGGAATTTGCCTTGCCGCCCAGCAGGTTCGCCGGGGCGACTTGAATCTTGGCGGCTACGGAGCGGGGCATGGCGCAGGCGGCCATTTTGCCGTCGGGACGGTGGCGGACATAAACCACCGTCATGATGCCCCGCGCCACTTCCCGGGGCGGGAAGGAGTTGAGTTTGCGGAATTTGAAAACGTAGGTCAGGGACTTGGATTTTTTTTCGCCGACCAGGAGGTGGATTTCCACTTCATCCTCAAAACGCAGCGGCGCTTTGAAGTCGCATTCCGCATGCACGCGCGGCCACCCTTCCCAAGGCTCTGTTTTGTCGGAATAAATGGAGAAACCCAGCGACCGGAAAAAGGCGTGTTCGGTCGTCTCCATGAAATCGAAATAGTTGGAGTAATGCATGATGCCGGCCATGTCGGTTTCGACGAACTCCACCCGTCGGATTGCTTTAAATTCGTAAGCCATGCAAAACCCCGATTAAGACTTGGTATCGGAAGGCACTTCCCGGACTTCCTCCTCCAGGTAACGTTCGATATGGCGGTCCAAATCGGACGTGCTGCCGGCGCAGGTCGCGGCTTGAACGCGCTCCACCATTTCCGTGGACCAATCCTCCTCCTCGACCTGCTCGTTGATGAACCAATGCATGAGCACCTGCGCGGGCAGGTCTTTGGCCTCGAGGGCGGCCTCATAGACGGCATTGACGCCCAGCGTGTTGGCGTGCTCCTGCGCCTGCGCCTGCTGGGCGATTTCCAGCAGTGTCCTGAATTCCTGTTTCGGGGCGGGTACTGCGGTAATTTCCGCCGTCACCCCGCGGTCGGTCAGGTGTTTGAGAATGCGTTCCGCGTGGCTGCGCTCCTCGCCGGCCTGCTTGACGAAATACTTGCCGAAGCCTTTGAAGTTCCTGACATCGCACCACACGGAAAAGGCGAGATAGGAGTGGGCGGCGGCGAGTTCCTGGTTGAACTGCCGGACCAGTTCCTGGACCACTTTTTGGGCAATTTTGGATTTAGGCATAATTGTTGTTGATTATAAGGCTTGACGTTTCTTGCACCATCGGAAAGTTACCGCCGCGGCGGCAAAAGGGAAATGAAATTACAGGGCCATGGGCCATGCGGCGGGCTGGCGCAAACCGGCACATCGTCCAGAGTTTCGCCAAATAAAAAAATGTTTCAAAATGGTGCGATTAAGCCGGATTTAGTGCGAGCAGGTGCGATTAAGTGCGATTTTTGGGCCCTTAAAACGAGGATGGGATTGAGATTAAGATTAGGATTGGGATGACACCCCCTTATACCACCCCCCGAGAAATTATCGAGAAATCCGAGAAATCTGCGAAGCGCCGGCGGTCCTGGTCGGGCGGTGCTCCTGAGGGGTCGAGGCGTCCGGGGGTCTGGAGCCGTCACACCGTCACACTTGTTGTCAGTCAAGGACTTAGGCATGGGGCAACCCGTCACAAATGCCGACACAACCCGGCACGGAGCCGTCACAAACTGCCCTGTGCATTGCACGGATTTGGGTACGACTGGCTGCGACGCGGTGCGACGGGGTTTGATTGGAATCATATTTTTGGCCGGAAATCAAAGCGATTGTCGCCGCCCTGCCGGGCAGCCTTGATGAAGGATTAGGATTACGATTATGATTCACACACCTCCCCCCGGTATATCAGCCCCCGAGAAATTCTCGATAAATCCGAGAAATCCATTTGTCTGTTTCGGTTGGAATAGATTGTGCGGCAGCAGGTTCCAACGAGAAAGCGGTCCAAAGCCCAGCAACCGAGAAAAATGAGAATTCCCGGCATTCCCTGAGCGGTTTGGGCGAGAAAACATGGCCGTAGCAGCCTTCCGACCACCATAACGCCGTCCGACAGGCGCTGCCTGAGAATCTAAAATTTGAAATTGGAGATTTCAGGGTTCTCTTTTTCTTTTTTTTGGTTTGAATCGTTTTGACAGACTGTGTGAAAACCAATTTGTTATGCCGACATTTTTGAAAAATCCGAGGTCAATCATCTTCGTTTGTTGCGATGGAGGATTTTGGGTGGCTTTACCGTCGGGTGGGGATGGCAATGGCCGAAGGCAGATCGCCGCCGGGCGGCGGCCCTCTAACCCTGTGTCTGGGTCGCGGCCAGCGCTCTCATAAGTTCGGGCAGTCCGATGAGGTTAAGGACCCGTTTCAAATTATAAACCAAGGCGCTCAA
>JBKQUS010000053.1:0-49248 GCA_052325505.1 Limisphaerales bacterium | reverse complement strand
CTCGGAATGAACGGCAGACAACTAAAAATAGAAGTGACAGCAAGCCGTAAAAGTCGCGCTTATTTTCAGTGCTCCGTGGTCTAAAGGATGGGGTCCGCCTCAACTACGAGGAGTCCTGAAACGGTCAGGCATAGGAAATTGGTCTTTGTTCAGCCCGCCACAGCCCGGCGCCGCCGCTTTTCCATTTCTTGATTATAATTCATAATTCGCACTTTCCACTTGTAACGGGTCTGTTTCGGCCTTGTTGCCTCTTTTGTTACGGGCTAAGTCCTTGACCATCAACACTTGTAACCGTGTTTCCCGGTTCTTCAGAACTTCAGCCTTCCCATTAAGTGATTCCGGCGGTTTCAAACCAAAAAAAGAAAAAAGAATCATGGGAAACCTCCAAAAGCCGGTTTGCGCCCACGGCTGGCTCATGAAGGGCAGGTTGAGAGCGGGAGCCTCCTCTCCCCGCCCTCTCCTCCACAAGCGTGTGGAGGGGAGGGGGAACACGCAGGGGGTTTTCCTTCATGAGCCGGCCGTGGCTTGCGCCGCTTTGCCGACGATGCGGCTTGACTCCATTGGGGGCGGCCATATTGTGGGCGGAAGCGTATATGGCTGCCGGCATTGTTTTATTAACTCTGATTGCGGCCATCGCCATTTACTTCGCCAATAACCCCTTGCAGCACACCCGCGGCTTTCTCCTGCGGCGGTTTGTCAACTGGTTCCCGCTGGGCATGACCTACGCCTTCATGTACATGGCCCGCTACAACCTGAACGTGGCCAAGAACTCCCTGGGCGACTTGATGACCAACAGGGACATCGGCATCATCTTTGGCGTTGGCGCCTGCGTTTATGGTTTCTCCTTCCTGATCAACGGTCCGTTGGTGGACAAAATCGGCGGCAAGAAGGGCATGTTGATCGGAGCCATCGGCGCATCGGTGGCCAACGTCGCCATGGGAATTTTGACCTACATGCTGGTCACGCATCGCTTGCGCATGAATCTGGTTCTGGCCTTCTCCATTGTCTATGCGGTCAACATGTACTTTCAGAGCTACGGCGCCATTTCCATCATCAAAGTCAAGGCCTACTGGTTCCATGTACGCGAGCGGGGTGTTTTTGGCGCGGTTTTTGGCACGCTGATTTCCCTGGGCGTCTATTTTGCCTTCGACTGGGGACAGGCGATTGCCGACATGGCCAAAGCCAATCCCCAGGGAGAAGTGGGCTGGTTTCACGGCCTCATTCAGCAGCTTTTCGCCCTCAAATCGTCGTCGTCGAACGCCACTTGGGCGCTGTTTTATGTCCCGGCGGCGATCCTGCTTTTCTGGGCGCTGATCGACTGGTGGCTGATCAAGGACACCCCCGAGGAAGCCAGCTACCCGCCCTTCGACACCGCTGACGCCTCGTCCGGCGTGATGCACGTCGAACTGACCACGATGGATCTGTTCCGAAAGGTCTTCGCCAGCCGGCTCATGCTGAGCGTCGCCTTCATCGGTTTGACCGTCGGTGTGCTGCGCAACGGCATCATGAATTGGTATTTCATCTTTGCGGCGGATGTCAAACAGCCGGGCGCCGAGTTTATCGCTGGGAATTGGGGCATGCTCGTCTGTGAATTTGGCATCATCGGCGGTTTCGCCGGGGGATGGCTCTCAGACAAATTCTTCCGCTCGCGGCGCGGTCCGCCGGCGGCGATTTGCAGCGCGGTCATGCTGGTCCTGGCAGGGCTGATGGCGTTGAACCTCTACACCTCGCCGTTGATTGTGGGATGGTCGGCCGTGCTTATTACGATGGCTGTGATTGGCGTGCATTCCTTGATGGCCGGGACGGCCGCGCCCGATTTCGGCGGAAGGAAAGCCACCGCGACCTGCTCGGGAATCATCGATGGGTTTGTTTATGTTGGCAGCAGTGTGCAATCATTCGGCGTGGGCTATCTGACGGAGGGACATCATTGGACGCGATGGCCGTTGTTTCTCATGCCGTTTGCCCTCATCGGGATCATTCTTGCGGTCAGCATTTGGGATGAATTGCCGGCGGCGACCAGAAGATACATCGCCGAGGTCGAGAACAAGAGGGCCAAGGCGGCCCGCCGATCCGTCCCTGCCGCCATGGTGGAACCTTCACCCTGAGATTTGCCATGCCTTGCAACAAGGCGTCGCCAATGTTCTGAATATGTTGTAAACCGGCATTGTGTCCGACGAATCAATAAAGCATCCAAAGGGGTTTCGCGCGCGGCGCGGCTTGAACTGGGGTTTCCTCGGCCTCTTATACACGTCGTTCTACATGTGCCGCTACAATCTGTCGGTCGCCAACAAGGCGATCAGCCAGGAATATGGTTTTTCCCATGCGCAAATTGGGGACATCATTACGACGGCGCTCCTGGCTTATGCCTTCGGCCAGATCATCAACGGGCTTATCACGGATCGAATCGGCGGCAAAAAGGCCATGCTCATCGGAGCCGCCGGAACGGTGGTGATGAACATTCTTTTCGGTGTCGCGTCGTTTGCGGGGATGCTTGGTCTGTTTGTCGCCATTCGCGGCGTCGATGGCTACCTCCAGGCCTTCGGCGCGCCCGGCATGGTGAAGATCAATGCCGCATGGTTTGGCCGTCGGGAGCGCGGCCGGTTCTCCGGCATATTTGGTTTCATGATTAATCTGGGCCGCATTGGGATCTTTACCCTGGGTCCGGCGCTGCTGGCAGGCTTTACGTTTTTTGGCATGATGCAAATTCCGCCCATGCATTGGCGGTGGCTGTTTTGGGCGCCGTCCATCATTTGCCTGATCATGGCCGTCGCCATGGCCCTGACGGTCAAGGAAACCCCGGAGGAAGCCGGCTGGGTTGGAGTGATCGCTGACGATTCGGCGCGTGGCGCAGAAGGAGTCCGGGCGGAATTTGGCCAGGTCTTTCGCGCCATCGTCACCAACCCTGTGGTGTGGGTTACCGCCTTTGCCTACGCCTGCACCGGCGCGGTGCGGCAATCCGTGGACCAGTGGTTCCCGCGCTACATGCAGGACGTTTACAATGTGGACCTCCATTCCAACAGCTTTTTTACCGTGGCGGTTCTGATTCCGATTGTGGCATCCCTGGGTTCATTACTCTCGGGTTATGTTTCCGATATTGTTTTCAAGGGCCGTCGCGCGCCGGTGGCCGCCATGTTGTATTTTCTGGAAACGGCCATCATTTTGCTGGCGGCGCAGTTTCATGGAGTCGGTTGCGCCATTCTGTTTCTCGCCCTCATTTCGTTCACAGCCAATTCCACCCACTCCATTCTCGGCAGCGCCGCGCCCATGGACATTGGCGGACGGCGCTTTGCGGGGTTTGCCCTTGGGTTGATTGATTCCTTCCAGTATTTCGGGGGCAGCGTGGCCGGGATCTTTCTCGGCAAGGTACTGGACCGAAATCTCGGAAATTACTTTTATTTCATGGCTCCTTTTGGTCTGATCGGTGGGGTGCTGATGCTGACAATCCTTGGCAAAGTAAACCGCGGCAGCGGTGGCGGCACACTGTCCGCGGAAGCTTCCACATGAAGAACCAGCCCATTGTCATCGCAATCGACGGCACCAGCGCCAGCGGCAAAAGCACCGCCGCGCGGCTGGCGGCCAAAACGCTCCATTACACCTATGTCGATACCGGCGCCATGTATCGCGCCCTGGCCTGGTATTGCGTTAAAAGCCGCGTGGATGTGACCGACCCCACCGCCGTGGCGCGAGCCTGCCGCCGCTGGAAAACAACCATGGTGTGCGAGGAGGGGCCGGCGCCCCGGGTCCGCTTCCTGGTCGGCGGCTACTTTCCGGAGAAGGAAATCCGCACGCCGGAAGTCACGCTCGCCGCCTCCCACGTCGCCGCCGTCCCCAAGGTGCGCCAGTGGATGAGGAAAAAACAGCGCGAGTGCATTCGCTTTGGCAACCTCGTCATGGAAGGTCGCGACATCGGCACCAACGTCTTTCCAGAAACGGACTTTAAGTTTTATCTCGACGCCGCGTTGTCCGAGCGCAAACGCCGCCGCCAGGCGGAGGGGGTGCGGGACAATCTGGCCGCCCGGGATGAGCGCGACAGCCAGCGCGCGGCTGCGCCGCTCATGGTCGGGCTGGGCGCGCTGTGCATTGACACCTCGGGCCACACGCCGGAACAAACCAACCGCCTTATCATGGCCGAATTCCAGCGCCGGCTGGCTCAACGGAAACGATGAGCCGCAAAATCAAACTCGTTTCCATCGACGGTGACGGCTGCCTGTTTGCCTACACCAAGATCGGCAGCGCTTTTCATTCAAGCTGGGACGCGGTGGCTTTTGCCTACGGTTTGAAGGAAACCTGGGATGCGCGCGCCAAGAAATACATCGGCCGCCAAACCGAGTGCGAGCTGTGGGCGCAGGAGGACGCCGCCGATCTGCGCGGCCGGCCGGTCAGCATGGCCGCGCCCACTCTCTATCCCATTCCTTATTGCAACGGGGCCAGGGAATTCTTGCAGGCCTCCCGGGGCCGCCTGGTGCGGGGCCTCCTTTCCGGCTGCCTGGATATCGTCGGCAAAAGGGCCGCCGCGGAAACGGAGTTGGATTTTTGCTTTTGCAACAAATTGCGGG
The DNA here is from genome assembly GCA_052325505.1 of Limisphaerales bacterium. Lineage (GTDB taxonomy): Bacteria > Verrucomicrobiota > Verrucomicrobiia > Limisphaerales > Palsa-1400 > DASRLE01. The sequence continues at coordinate 44,692 of JBKQUS010000053.1, read as the reverse complement.
AGGACGCCGGCATCTTCTCTGGAACCATGGACTACGCTGTACCCGTCTGGCACAAGCACCTGTTTATCGCCGAACTTTGCAAGACGTATCAAGTTGTGCCCGAGGAGATTTGCCACGTGGGCGACCACGAGAACGACTTGGGCTGCTTTGAACGGGTGGGCATGGCCGTCGCTTTCAACCCGAAGAAGGAGGAAGTCGGGCGCAAGGCCAAACATGTCATCACCGACTTCCGCGAGCTGACCCGCATTTTGGAACTCGGCAAATGATTAATCACGAAATCGTAATGCCGAAACGATGCTAAATGAACCCATTTGATAGATAGGTCCGGAAAAGGGGAAACACGGTTACAAGTGTTGATAGTCAACGGTTTAGCCGGTAACACAAAAGGAAACAGACCCGTAACATGTAACTGCTTTCGATTGCCTCAGCGAGAAAATGGCTAATTTTAGCCATCTGGAGCGCTTCACCGGTATTCCTCACGGAAAATTTTCCAGCGCGACATGTCCATTGCTTTCTCACCGGAGTCCAGTTTTTTGATGTCCGCCACTGCTTCTTCCAAGTTGTCGTATATTTGGTCTTCGGGCAGGGTGCCAAAAATCCAGAAGGGACAGGCGCGACGGCCTTCGGACACCACGAGAAAAATGGGTTTCTTCATGCGATTGGCCCAGAACACCTCCTCCGCCGTGCCCCAGGAGGCTGTCTTGGCGGATATGGAGGCAATCAGAAAATCGGCCCGGTCCACCAGGCTCAGGTCTTCCACGCGGATTTTTCGCATGAGTTTGGACAGGTCCTTGAAGCAGCCTTCAGCGCGCAATTTGACCATCTCGGCCATGTGCTCCTTGTCTTCGTTGACCGAATCCAGAAAAGGTTTTTTGAGAGGATCAAAAAAGATGATGCCGGTTTCCTTCAACTCGGTCTTGACCAAGTCCCGCCAATGATGCGCTGCGTTGCTGTTCTCGATGCTGCCGGCCAGATAACATTTGGTTCTGTTTAAAAGGTGTTTGGTCATGGCGCTGCCGGTCTCATTGCCGTTTTTCATTGGCGAACAACCTACGCCAATCCGTCAGCCTGTCAATTCGACGCTGCTCCAAGCTTCTCCTGGCTTGATAAAATCCGGTTACGGGGCGAATTTAAGGCTGATGGTCCCGCATTTGTCTTGCACGGGCGCTGGCCGCTGGATGGCGGCGATTGGGTTGATTCTGAGCCTTGCCCCGCTGCGCGCCGACGCGACCACCTACTACGTCGCCACCAACGGCTCGGATTCCAATCCCGGCACCAACCTGGCCGCTCCGTTTCAGACAGTCTCACGTGGCGCTGAGAGCACGTTGCCCGGCGACCTCTGCTACATTCGGGCCGGCGTTTATCATGAGAAGCTTGCGCCGTTGAGTTCCGGCACTTCCAATGCCCCGATCACGTTCACCGCCTATTCGAACGAGGTCGTCACGCTGGACGCGGCGAATGCGGTGAACGGCTGGACGTATTTGTCAAATGGCATTTATCAGGGAAGCGTCATTTGGGACTTGGGCGAAGGATCCGACGAAGTGTTTGTGGATGGGGCGATGATACACCAGGCGCAATACCCGAATTATGGCAGCGGCGACGTGATGCATCCGGGCACCGTCAGCGTGACGATTGGGACCAGCACCACCAATGTCATCAGCAGCGCGGCTTTTAGCGGCCAGCCCGACAACTATTGGGCGGGGGCGTGGTTCGTCGGGGGCGTGGGCTATTCCTGGGGATGGCAGAGCGCGCAGGTGCTCAGTTCCACGGGCAGCAACATCACGGTGAATCCGGGATCGGAAACCGGCGCCTGGTGGTTCACGGGTACGGGCAACGGTTTTTTGTTTGGGAACTTCAGTTTTCTGAACGCCGACAATGAGTGGTATGTGCAAACGAACACCGGCGTCAATACGCTTTACCTGCGCATTACCGGCGGCGGCAATCCCGCCACACACACCGTGGAAATGAAGCGTCGCGACTGGTGCGTATATCTCGCCAATCTGAATTATATCACGGTCAGCAATCTGAACCTGTGGGCCGGGGCGGTGTTGCTGCAGGGCAACGGCAACGTGCTGCAGAACTGCCAGGCGCAATTTTCCAGCCATTTCATGATCATTCCACAAGCTTACTACGAGGACGGCGGTTCCCAACAAGGCGGCGGGGTGGCGATTGTCGGCAGCAACAATGTTGTGCGCGGCTGCACGCTGTGCAACACGGCCGGGACCGGCGTCTATGTGTACAGCGGCGGCAGCAACCTCATCACCCGCAATGTCATTTCCAACACCGATTACTCAGGCACCTACGCCTGCGCCATCGCCCTCCACGGCAGCGGCGACATTGTGACGTTCAACACCGCGCATACTTCAGGCCGGGACATTCTTCGGCCCGAGGGGGCGGGGTCCGTCATCCGCTTCAATGATCTGTCCGAGCCGGGCCTGCTGTGCAAGGATCTCGGCCTCATTTATGCCTGGGGCATCAACGCCCGGGCGGCGAACGGAGTGAGTACCCGCATCGCTTACAATTGGATCCACGACAACAATTATCCCATCCCTTCTCCGTTGGTCTATCTCGACAACTATGACTTGAATTTTGAAGTGGACCACAATGTTTGCTGGAGCACCGGCGGGGATGCGGGCATCCGGATTAACGGCCCGGCCATTGGGCACCTGATTTACAACAACACCGTTTTCAACTGCGCCAACGTGGGCGCTTACACTTACGACCAGTACCCGGCCAGCAATCCGAACCCGGCCTTTTGGACCAACGACATTTATCAGTATTCGGCGTCGAACAACCTTTACCTCGCCAGCTCGCCCCAGACGCAATTGGTCAACTGGACGAATAACAACTTCACCCTGTTATCCAACGCGCCCGCCATCAACGCCGGCGTGGTCATTCCCGGATTCACCGACGGTTACGTTGGCAGCGCGCCCGATCTGGGCGCTTATGAATATGGCGGCCTGGCTTGGAGCGCTGGCGTGGGTTCCCAGCCCACCCTCGCCATCAGCAGCGCCGGAGCCGGCAGCCTGACGGTGACGGCTACGCCGGATGCGGCCTATTATGTCCTTTATACGGCGACGAACCTGGCGCCGGCGGCCTTGTGGACTCCCGCCACAAACACGCCGTATGTGTCGGGGGACCAATGGAATGTGACATTGTCCGCTGCCGGCAACACAACCCGCTATTACCGCCTGCGAGAGAAGTAAGAATTAAGAAGTCGGAAAGAACGAGTCAGTGTCTGCTTAATTCATAATTCTTACTTCATAATTCCCTGGAGCGGCTGCAGGCCGATGGTGCCCTTCAATTCCGCCAGGCAGGCGGGCGTTTTGGCCTTGTGATAAGTGTCCCACGCGGATTCCAGCCTGGCCGCGATGCCGAGGCGTTTGGCCTCTTCCGCGTAATTCTTTTTCTTGAGAAAATTTTGCAGGTAATCGGCATGCCCCCGCCAGAGCTGGACGTCGTGCTCCTGTTTGGCGGCCAGACGCGCGGCATACCAATCGCTGGCCAGGACGTTCTGGCGAGTGAACAGGACGCGGAATTCCGGGTGGCTCGCGTCGCGGCCCTCGTGCTGCCCATGCGCCATGATATGCAGCAAAGCCTGCAGCGGCGGGCATGCCCAAGCCACGCTGCCATCCGCAAAATACCGTGCAGCGGCTTCCTTGTGCGTGCTGACGATATTGTCCATGCCGTCGGCGAAGACGGCCTTGTCCTGTTTCTCGGGCCGTAGAATGTCTTCCGTGAAGACGGCGTGGGGATAGTTGAAGACGCGGCCGAAAAATGTCCGGACGAAGCTGGCGGTCATGCGCCAGCCCAGGCGGCTGGCCAGCACTTTCCTGCCCTCGAACTCAAAATCCGCGCATCGCTCCAGGTAGCCGTTCTCGATGAGGAAGGCCGGCAGCCGTTCGGACGGGGCCATGCGGCACCAGACTTCGGGAATGAGCAGGCTGATGTCATGATCCACGCGCACCTTCGGCCCGATGTGGCCCGCTGCGGAAATGAAGGCGTCGTAGCCGGTCAGCGCATAGGAAACCAGTGCAGCGTTCAAATCAATGATGGGCGGCAGCGCGTTGAACGGGCCTTTGGTTAAGGCTCCTTCGGAGCCCGCCCCGGTGGTGGAGGGCGATTTGCCGGTCATGCTCGTGATCAATTCCATGAACAGCTCGGGCAGTTCCAGATGATGGATGGGATTGAAAACGGCCAGCGACCGGATGCGCGAGACGGGGTCGGGCGGATTATTGCGGCGGCCGGGCATAACGGCGTTGACCGGGGTGTAAACCGGGGCGCTGAGGGGAAGACGCCGCTGCAGACGGGTGGCCATTTCGGCCAGATAAGTCTCGCGCGGATGGGCCAGATCCGGCCGCGTTTGCAGGTAGCGCGGATTTTTGGAGGGCTGGCCATCGACGATTCTCGGGTGGCAGGAGGACGCGAAGTAATCCACCCCTCCGTTTTTGGCCGCGGCCAGAATGAGCTGCCGCATCGGCTCGGTATATTTGACAAAACCGATGGCATCCTCCGTCAAGGCCAGCGCGTCCGCCTGGCGCAACGGCTCGAAATTGGACAGGAAATTGCCCGGCTCGGACAAATCCTGTTCCGCCTGTTTGTCATAACCGCGGTGAATGGCCTCATCGGGCCGCTGAAAGAGCCGCGCCTCGCAATTATGGACAAACTTCACCGATGGATTGGAGTAGTCCGGGTTCAAATGGGGCAGCCTTTGGGCCGGCACAACGACCGATGCCGTAATATCGTCCTCCATTTGCACCTTGGCGGCCGGATAGTAGTCTTTGCGCAGGCCAAACACCCGCCAGGAACCGTCGGCGTCATAACCGACGCGCAGGAAATTGGAGATCAGTTTCCGGTTGTGGAACTTCAACTCGTTGCCGGGCATGCCGTTGATGATGTCCACGCTGAAGTATTCCCGCCACGTGTCGCCCCAGTCCGGCTTGTAAAACCGTTTCACGACGAAAACCAGTTCGAGGATGTATTGCGGGATGGAGCGGAGCCATCGGTTGAAATCATCCGAATAATCCCAGTCCGACGGGGTGAACAATTTGATGACCGACCCGAGCGACCGCTCCGGGCTGAGGATCAGGCGCCGGTCCGAAGCTCTCCTGGACGGGTCCTTGAAACGATCCGAGTAATCCCGGTGCAGCAGGGCCTCCACCTGGTCGAAGTCCTTCTTAAAATCCGCCGTGAACACCGGCCCGTGGATGATGGCGTCACTGATGGACTTGGAAATCTCAGACTTGCCGCCGCCGGAAACGGTGGAGGGCTTGTGGCAGAGGGTGCCTTCGGCCACCGTGCCGATCAGCCGCCAAGCGCGGTTGCCGGACGGCAGCACCATGCGCACCTTGTAGCCGGAAGGCCGCACGTAAGTTTTATCGGCCAGCAACTTGATGGTCTGCTGGCCTCCGGTGGAATGCCAGCTCACGGTTTGTTTCTGCAAATCAAAGTGAACATCGCGCGGCACGTAAATTATGTCCGGGTACTGTTTGTCGATAGCATAGCCTTCCGGCTGCAAGTCCATGGCCGCCCCGGCCAGCTGGATCATTTCCTCGAAGGAATGCCCGCGAAACCGCACGTGCTTGTCGGAATCAAATTCCTCGCCCAAATCATAGCTGGCATAGACCAGCGCGCCCCCGGCGTGTTCCTCCTCGCACAAGCCGTAGAGGTTGGCCGCGTAACTGATCTGGGTCTTGACCTCCTTTTTGCAATAGCCAAAGTAATTGTCGGCGATGACGGTCAGGATCACGCCGCGCTCATCGCGCGCCGTGACCTTGAAGGCCGCGCCGTTGTTGTAGAGTTCCTGCTCCTCTTTCCAGCACATGCCATCGCGGCGCTGGCGCGGAGTGGCCTGGTCCCAGTGAGGCAGTCCCAGGCTCTTTTTGGAGAGCTTGACCAGGTGCGGGGCCAGGATGACGCAGCCGCTGTGCCCGGTCCAGTGTTCCGCATCCAGACCGGCGTCGTTCTGCGGCAGGAAGGGATCACCGGCGTTGCCAAAAATCGATTCGATGAAATCCAGATTGCTCACCAGGCTGCCCGGGGCGAAAAAGCGGATTTCCATGGATTTCTCCGAGACAAACCCGGGGACCGCCGGACACACCACCGGCCTGAGCAGGAGTGAAACGAAACATTCCGCCTGGGCCGCCTGGGTGGAGGTGAAGGGCAGGCGCAGCAACTCCGGCGGCGGTTGCAGGGCCTGCTCCAGCAAGCGGGCAAAAACGATTTTGGGCACGGCCAGCTTGTCATCCGGTATCGGCAATCCGCCTTCGGAGACATGGAAAACGCCCTGGGTGGTGCGACGGTCATTGACCGGGTTATGCAACACGCCCTGCCGCAGGCGATAAGACCGGACCAAATCGGAATGGAACTCATCGCGGTCCGGGGGCAGGGACAACTCGCGCGCCAAGCCGGGACTGTCCAGAATGAAAGTGCGCGCCGGCCATTTGATGGCCACGCCAGTGTCGTAGAGATAATCGCGCAGAAAATGGTCTATCCGCCAGTCCGCCGGACACAAATAATCAGCCAGCAGGCGCATGGTTTCCTGCTGGCGGGAAAACATGGGTGCGGCCAGGCTGGGGAACCGGCTCATGGCGCCATCACCAAAGGTGGGGCATCCCGTCATCGCCAGCCGCAGATTTATCCCTTCAATCAGCGTTTCGTTGAGCTGGCGACGCAAGGTGGTTTCCTGTCCTAAAGATGCGTCGGAAGTCATCGGCATACCTATTCTCGGGGCAAAACTCCTCTTGCGCAACTGCTAAAAGTAATGGCTAAAGTTCAGCCGGTTCTCCGCCGATACCTTCATGGTGGTTGATGGTCATTGAACACTATTACTGAATACAATGAGAATTGAAGACATGGGACTGGTATTCCCCCAGGAATACATGCGGGCGGCGTTGATGGTGTCTTTGCTGAGCGTGTGGGTGCTGGTGGGGCTTTTCTTCTATCTCAACCGCTATACACGACGCGAATATTTTACGATCTGGACGGCCGCATGGTTGTTTTACGCGCTATGGCTGACCTTGAGCCTGCGCGTGTCGGATACGGGCGCGGGAAGCATCATCTTCGCTGTCAAACAATGTTGCGTGTCCATTTCGGCGGTTTTCCTGTTGTGGGGCAGCCTTCGCTTTCTCGGCCTTCCCGTCCCCCAACGGCTGCTGGGCGTGTTCATGTTGTTCCTGGTGGTTTGGACCTTTGTCAGTCCGGAAGTCATCATTGGCACACTGCAGGTGGAGCTGCCCGTGTTCATTCTGCTGGGCTTGAGCAGCCTCTTCGCCGGGGTGTGTTTTTACCGGTTGCGCAAACAAAAGGCCTTTGTGGGCGCAGGCATGCTGGCTCTGGGCTTTTTGCTCTGGGGGCTTTACCTCGGCAGCTATCCCTTCTCCCAGCAATACGGGAACCTTTACAGCGCCGGCTTTTTCATCGCCGCCGTGCTGCAACTTTTCATTGCCGTCAGCATGATCGTGCTCGTTTTGGAAGAAGTGCGTTTCAAAGCGGAACAGGTGCTTAAGGAAATCGCCGCCGTCCGGGAGGAAAAGGAGGCTTTGCAGGTCAAGGTCATCACCACGGAAGAAGAATGCCAGAGCCTGTATGACAAGGTGCGCCTGACTGAGGGAGCGCAAAAGGCTTACGATGAGTTGCGCCGGACCCAGCAATCGGTGGTGCAGCAGGAACGCCTCCGCGCCTTGGGACAGATGGCCAGCGGCGTGGCCCACGACATCAATAACGCCTTGTCCCCCATCACCGCCTACTCGGAACTTTTGCTCCACATGCTGCCGGATTTGGCCGACGAACCGCGGCAGCGCATCAAGCGGATCAAACAGGCGGCCGAGGACGTGGCCCAAATCGTGGCGCGGATGCGAGAATTCTACCGGCGCGACCTGGATTCCGATCGATTGGAGAAAGTGAACGTCAACAAGGCCATCGAGGAGGTGGTCGAACTCACCCGCCCGCGCTGGCGTGATCTGGCGCAGCGCCAGGGCGCTTCCATCCGCGTCAATGTTGAACCGGCAACGGACCTGCCCGTGTTGGTCTGCAACCCCAGTGAACTGCGCGAGGCGCTGACCAACGTGGTCTTCAATGCCGTGGATGCGCTCCCGCAAGGCGGCGTCATCACTTTCGTCGCACGTTCGGTGACCAAGCCCGATTTGCAAAATGGCGGAGAGCAGCAGGAGCTTCAGATCGAAGTCCGGGACAACGGCATTGGCATGGATGACCGGGTGCGCCAACACTGCCTGGAGCCGTTTTTCTCCACCAAACTCCACACCGGCGGCACGGGTTTGGGACTGGCGATGGTTTATGGCATGGTGCGGCGGCACGACGGCGGCATCGAGATCGAAAGCGCGCCGAACCAGGGCACCTGCGTGCGGCTCATTTTCCCCATAAAGGAGCGGGTGATTTCATCAAGCCGTCCCCAGGCTGCACCAAAGGAATCCTGCCGGTCCCTGCGCATCCTCTGCATCGACGACGAACCGGAACTGAGGGAACTGCTGCATGATCTGCTGGAGGTGTATCACCACAAGGTCAGCGTCGCCCCGGGCGGGAGGGAAGGGGTCGAAATGTTCCAATCCAATCTCCGGGGAAATGAGCCGTATGAGATCGTCATCACGGACCTGGGCATGCCGGACATGGACGGGCACCACGTGGCCAGGGCCATCAAAGCGGCCTCGCCCCGCACGCCGGTCATTATGTTGACAGGGTGGGGCACAATCATGAAGACGGAAGGAGAAACCGCCCCGGACGTGGATGCCGTGCTCAGCAAACCGCCGCGCATGCAGGAGTTGAACAACCTTCTCCTCCACATGGCCGGACGGCGAAATTAGACGCACGCACGGCCCGCTTCAGGCCGGGGGCGCGATGACGATATCTTCCAGCCGCGCGTATTGCACGAGGAGATCCACCACCTTCTCATTTAAAAGCTGGGCATAAACCCCCGCCAGTCCGCCGCCCTTCTCCAGTTCCTTGACCAGTTTTTCCACCGGCATTTTGTATTGCGCCGCCAGATCCTGCAGGCGCCGCGCGATTTCAACCTGTTCCACGCGCACGCCCTCCTTCTCCGCCACGCGCTGAAAGGCAAAGGAGGCCTTGAGCCGGTCCCGGGCCGTGCTGCTGGCCGTGGCGTAAATCGCGTCCTTTTGCGCGTCGAGCGCCTCCTTGGAGATGCCGTGCTGCTGGTTGTCGTTGACAATGGAATAAACAATCTCCCGCGTCTCCTGTTCGAGCAGGGATTCGGGCAGGTCACACTGGATTCTCCCCAGGAGGTTGTCCACAACCTGCTTGCGAATGCTGCGGTTCTGCTTCAAGTTCCATTCGTTCTGCAAATCAGCCCGCACACCTTCGCGCAGTTTTTCCATGCTCTCCGCCCCGTAGGATTTGGCGAAGGCCTCGTCCAGCGCCGGCGCCACCTTCTCCTTGGCCTCGACCAACTCCACTTCATACACACCCTTCTTCCCGGCCAGTTGCGGGGTGACGAAATCCGCCGGAAAATCGACCGTGATGGTCCGCTTGTCGCCCGCTTTCATGCCGATCAATTGTTCGCCAAACCCTGGAATAAAAGAGGTCTTGTCCACGTTTATCCAAAACGCCTTCTTCTCCGCCAGGCCGCGCGCGGTCGGGGCCGTTTCCGTGATGGGCTTGCCGTCGCAGGTCCCGGTATAATTGACAACGGCGACGTCCCCCTCCTTCAATTCGCGCGCGACGGTGTTGAATTGCGTCTGGCGCTCGCCCAACAGGTGCAGGGCGCGCTCCACGTCTTCGGGCGTGACGGCCCCGGCCTCGCGGCGGGCGGTCAGCCCTTTGTATTCCGGCAACTGGAATTGGGGCGCGATTTCCAGGGTGGCGGTGAACTGGCACTTCTGGCCCGGGGCAAATTCAATTTCCCCGATATCGGGCGTGCCGACCACGTCGAGTTTCTGGTCGGCGATGGCCTGGCGGTAGGACTTGGAAATGAGATCCTGTTTGGCCTCGTCCCGAATTTCCGTCTCGTAGCGTTTGGCCACCATGTCCTTGGGCGCTTTGCCGGGACGGAACCCGGGCAGCCGGGCCTCGCGCTGGAATCGGTGCGTTATCTCCGCGAAGGTTTCTTCCACCTTCGCCGCTTCGATTTCCACGCGCATCAATCTTTTGCACGGACCCAATATTTCCACCGATACATTCACAAACAGCCTTTCAATTAAGTGGGCGCATCGCGCCGGGAGCAAAACCGCCAGTATTACCGCCCTTTGTCGTGGGATTCGCCCGGACGCGAGCTGGGTAGATTAGGGAACGAACCGCCCGCCGTCAAGTGCTTCCAAATCATGACAAAACCGGCGGCAAAATCCTGAGGCTTCTTCTTCACCCAATCCGTCACCTGGCTGCGCTCGAACCAATCCCCGCGCTCAATCTCTTCCGGATGCAACGTGAACGGCCCGTCGGATTCCAATTGATACACCCAAACAAATTCCTGGCCGGTTTCGGCGCAGGCCGAGATGTTGAAAAGGCGGCGCGGCGGCGCGGGCACAATCAGGCCCAGTTCCTCCCGCAATTCCCGAACGGCGCAGGCGTCGTAATCCTCCCCGCTGTCCACATGGCCGGAGGCCGAGGAATCCCAGACCCCCGGGAAAGTGTCCTTGGTCATTGATCGCTTTTGCAGGAAAATGCGGCCATCCGTTCCAAAGACCAGCACATGCACGGCGCGATGTTTGTGTCCGTCGCGGTGGACCACGCTGCGCGGCAGCCGGCCGATGACCTCATCCCGTTCGTTCACGATGTCAAATATTTCTTCGCTCATTTTTCTTCGGCCAAGATTTCGGTCAGGGCCGCAAATTGTTCCAGGCTCAGTTTCTCCGCGCGTTCCTGCACCGGGATTTTCAATGCCGTAAATGCCCCGGCCAGTTTGTCCGGCGCCCAATCCTGTTTCAACAATTTCAACATCATCTTGCGCCGCTGCGAGAACGCCCGCTTCACGATTTTCACGAACGCGGACCGCTGTTCCCCGGCCAGCAATGGCCGGGGGCGGCGTCGCAATATCACACAGCTCGAATCCACGTCCGGCACCGGGAAAAAACAGTCGGCCGGAATCTTGAGACTGCCGCGCGGTTCGTAATCAAGCTGAACGAGCAGTGTCAGCACGCCGTAATCATCGTCGCCGGCGCCGGCCATAAGCCGCTGCGCGACTTCGCGCTGCAGCGTTACGACCATGCACTCCGGGCGCTTCGGCGACAGGGCAAGTTCGACCAAAATGGGCGAGGCGACGGAGTAGGGGAGGTTGGCGACCAGCTTCCAATCGCTCCAATCGCGCTTTTCGCGGCGGATAAATTCCAGCGCGTCGGCGTGCAGCAGCTCCAGTTGCGGTTGGGAAAACCGCTCGCGCAAAAATCCCACCATTCGCGCATCCATCTCAATCGCCAAAACCTTGCCCGCCTTTTGCAAAAGCATTTCCGTCAATGGGCCAAGCCCCGGCCCAATTTCCAGCACCTTGTCCGCCGGGTTCAGTTCAGCCGCGTCCACGATTCGGCGCAGTTGATTGCCGTCGTGCAGAAAATTCTGCCCAAGCGACTTGGTCAGCATCCACCCGCGCTCGGAGAGGATTTGTTTGATCTCGGAAAGTTTCACCGCAAGACCTTCCGCAAGGCCGCCACCGCCGCCGCGAGTTGGGTCTTGGTAATGATCAACGGCGGGGTGAAACTGATCACGTTCCCAAATTCGCCTTCCGGCAGAAGAATAAAGCCGCGGTGCAACATTTTCTTGACTGCCTCCAGAACGAGCGCCGTGGCCGGCCCGCCGCCGGCTTTTCGGATCTCCAGGCCCGCCATCAGCCCGCGACCCCGGATTTCGATGGAATGACCCGGCACGGAGATTCCCGCCCGCAACAGACGCAGCAGATACGCGCCCAGCGCGGCGCTCCGTTCCGGCAGGGAGTGACTTTCGATTTCCTTGATCTGGGCCAAGGCCATGGCGCAACCGACGGGATGACCTTGAAAGGTGCTGGTGTGGATGGCTTCGCCCGCCGAAGGCGGCCAGGCGGCGTCCATTAATTCCGCCCGCCCGACGCACGCCGAAAGCGGAAAACCGCCCGTCAACGCTTTTCCCAGGCAAATCAAATCCGGCGTGGTCCGGCTCTGCTCGCAGGCGAACCACGTTCCCGTGCGGCCAAAGCCGGTGTAAATCTCGTCCAGAACCAGCAACAGGCCGTAACGATCGCAAAGGGTCCGCAACAACGGCAGGAAACCCGCCGGGGGAACATTGATGCCGCCGCGCGCTTGAATCGGCTCGGCCAGGACCGCGCCGAATTGACCGCCCCGCAAAAGCCGGACGAGGCGCCGCTCAGTTTCGGCCAGATCGTCCCCTTCCTTCGGAAACGGCGCGAAGCGGCCAAATTTCCCCAGTTGCGACCGGAAGGGGTCGCGAAAATAAGCGCGGTGCGTGGCGTTGAGCGCGCCGTAGCCCAAGCCGTGATACGCGCCGGTGAAGGCCAGAATGCGCCGTTTGCCCGTGGCCAGCATGGCGGTCTTGAGCGCGATCTCGACGGCTTCGAAACCGGAATTGGCAAAGATGGTCTTGCCCGCCGTCGCGCCGGAAGTCCAGCGCTCAAAAGTAATGCGGCTCAGTTCCCGGGCCAACTGCGCCTTCAAAGGGTGCGGGTGAACGTCGCCCATGGCGTGCAGGAGCCGTCCCATTTGGCGCTGTCCCGCCGCCACGACGCGCGGCGCACCGTGTCCGGCCGCCGCCACGCCGAACGCAGCTGTCAAGTCTATATATTGCCGGCCCTCCGCGTCCCACACGTTCGCCCCCCTGGCCCGCGTCCAGATGATCGGCCACGAGCCGTCGGGGGCGATCCACAGCATGTTGGCCGCCTCGTAAGCGCGCAGCAGACGGAGGACCTTTTGTGTTTTGCTTTTCACGCGCGGAAACTTCACACGCCCTTTTGGTCCGGCGGCCAGATGAATTTGTGCATCTGGAGTTGGAAGCGGACCGGCAGCGCGTCGGCCAAGATTTTTTCAGCCAGTTCGAGCCGCGAAATGGGTGTCTGCCCTTCCGGCGCTTTGCACAGGGATTTATCCTGTTGCTGTGGCAACAGCGGTGACACCCACGAAAAGAGAATGGGACAGATACCGGCCAAATGGCGCTGCGCGATTGTTTCCCTGGCCCAGTCAAAATCCTGGAGGGTGCCGATCACGAACTTGATTTCATCGCCGGCTTTGAGATGCCCCAGGTTTTCCCATCGATTCCGCTCGCATTCGCCGCTGCTTGGGCACTTCAAATCCATGATCCGCCGGACCCGTGCATCGACCGGCGCAATATCCATCGCGCCGCTGGTTTCGAGCAGCACGGTGAAGCCGGCGTCGCACAAGGCCTTCATCAACGGCAGGGAGTTCTTCTGCAAGAGCGGCTCGCCGCCGGTCAGTTCGACCAGGGGCAGGCGCATGGCCTCCGGGCCCTTGGCAAAACCGCGGGCCAACTCCCCGACCCGGGCCATGATCTCCGGCAGCATCATCTTGCGTCCTTCGGTGAAGGCGTAGGCCGTGTCGCAATACGAGCAGCGCAAATTGCAGGCGGTCAGCCGGACAAAAACGCACGGCCAGCCCGCGAACGAGCTTTCCCCCTGCAGGCTCAGATAGATTTCATTGATGACCAAAGTATCGGACACAGAGTTGAAACTATACAATTTGCGGCAGGAAAGAACAACGCAAAGGGCAAAGACACCAAGACGCACGAAGGAAAGCGGGGTTTTGCTTGCGTTTATCACCCTTGTAAAGGGACATCATGGAACTAAAATCACTTTGATTCACTTTGAGTAGTATGACCGGCTCAACCGGTGTTTGTTTTGCAAGGCGTTCCTGCATAGATCTTTGCGCACAATTTGGCCGCCAGGGCACTGGTTTGATTCGGTTTTAACTAAGCTAATCATGATTTGACTCCGCCTTAGCCGTAAAGGCTTCCGCCGTTGCCGAAAGCTTTGGACAAGTAAACACGGATGGGCACGGATTTGACTGCGACTGGCTGCGACGCGGTATAAAGATCGCTGCGACTGGCTGCGACGCGGTGCGACCCACTTTGAGCGAGCTTGATCCGCCTTCGACCCGAAGGGCTTCGGCACGGCGAGCCTTTCTGAAGTCCACTTGGCCGGGATTAGCGCCAACGGAATGCCCCCGAAAGCTTTCGGGGCTATTTTCCGTATTCGATTTCACGGCCCCCGGCGGACCCTGAACCCCGTTCATCATTTCTTCCTTCATACATCTCTTAGACTACATTACGCGATAACTATTCAATAATCAAATGCTTTTTTTACTTATTTTTTGCTGAAAAGCGGGCTTTTTGAAGAAACCGGGCGCAATCCATTGCGCGGCAAGGACTTGGCCTGAAATCCATCAAGGTGATCAAACGGAAAGAAGGTACAAATTCGTTTAGGCAGGCACTCGTCGAGAACGACCCTTATATCAAGTCGGCACGAGGAGTTTGGCGCTGGCCTGTTCCAGAAACGCGACCACTTGGGCTTTGGTCACTGCTGGAAAGTCGTCGAGAAATTCGTCGAGCGTGTAACCGCCTTCGAGGTAATCAAGCAGGTTGCGCACCGGCACGCGAGTCCCTGCGAAAACCGGGGTGCCACTGAGGATTTCAGGGTCCTGGATGACGACGCTTTCGTTCATGCCTGTAAGCAACCACCAAATGAGCCGGAATGCAACCGTTCTCTCTGCTCAGAATCAGGGCTTTGCCTCGTTTCCGTAATCCCAAAAGGTTGGTTTTTTCCTGGTGCGCGTTCCCGTGTTGTCTGTCCCGCCGACTTGTCCACAGTCTTGCCACCAGCGGGACGACGGTGGAAGCCTTGGCGAACGCGGATGCCCAGGATTGCGCACCGGCTGCCTTCGCAACGTTTCCGGCGTAAACGTCACAATCACCTCGTCGAATTCCGGATGAGCAGTTTCGGGCACCGTTGCCGGGTAAATTGCCACCTCTCTCTCCGGTTCCATTAATCGCCGGGCGGGACTGGGACGGAAAGGTTGCGGCAGATGGAGCGCGCGAGATGTTTCTTGATTTCGTTGTGGCGGGGAATGGATTCCTTGCGGCCGGTGTGCGGGTTGCTCCAAATCGAATGGCTGCCGCCTTCCCGCACCGGCGTGCAGCCATGTTCTTGCAGATGGCCGAGCAAGGCCCGGCGTTTCAGGCGAGCAAAAGTTCCGCCGTCTCCGCCTGGGGATCGAGCCGGAAGGCTTCCTCCCGTCCAGTGTCAAGCAAAAGTTGAACAGCTTGAGCAAGATTGCTCAGACATTCATCCTTGGTTTCCCCTTGTCCATTGGCCCCGGGCACTTCCAGGCAAGTCGCCCAAAAACCGCCCTCGTTCGGCTCCCCTTGATGAATGATCGCCGTGAATTGTTTCATGTTCACATTCTGACATCTTTCCAATCTGATTTCAAGCTGCTTCCATTTCCTGGGCGTATGCCGCACAGGCTCTGATCTGGTCACGGGTCAGCCGATAGTTGCGCATTATCTCTTCTTCCGGCCAGCCTTGCGCGATGAGGCCAAGAACGAATTCAACAGCCAGCCTTGTGCCCTTCACCACCGGTTTCCCCACCAAAATGGCTGGATCAACTGCAATGTAATCATGGCAATTCATTACCCTGTAAAATACCGCGAGATATGCGATTTGTCAGCACGAAAGCTCAAAATCGCTGTGCTGTGACGCGAGTTGGAGTTGAGTTTTGCCTTTCGCGGCGGGGCGTTCCCGGCTACCACTTCTCCCGTGAGCTGGCTTTACAACGGCGTCATCCGGCCTCTTCTTTTTGCGCAGGATGCCGAGAAGATTCATGATCGGACATTGCGCGCCCTGGGCTGTGTCAGCCGCAGCGCGCTCCTCCACCGCCTGGTCCGGTCGATTTATGGCGCGCCTGAATTGCCGGTCGAATTGTTCGGACTGAAATTTCCCAACCCGGTCGGCCTGGCCGCCGGCCTGGATAAATTCGGCCAAGCCGTGCCGGCCTGGGCCGCGTTGGGTTTTGGTTTCAGTGAATTGGGCGGTGTCACCGGGCAGGCGCAACCGGGCAATCCCGCCCCGCGCCTTTTCCGCGCCATCAAAGACGAGGCCATTGTCAATTCGATGGGCTTCAACAATGCCGGCGCCGCCGCCCTGGCCGGCGCATTGACGGAATGGAAGCAACGCGGCCTCTGGCCTGGCCATCCCGTCGGCATCAATCTCGGCAAATCCAAGGCCACGCCGCTGGACAAGGCGGCGGAGGATTATGCCTGTTCCTTTCGCGTTCTCCGTCCGCTCGCCGATTTTTTTGTGGTCAACGTCAGTTCCCCCAACACGCCCAACCTGCGCCAGCTTCAGGACAAGGCGGCCTTGGACGAAATCCTTGCCGCGCTTCAGCAAATCAACGCCGGCCCCGTCCCCGCGCCCATTCTCGTCAAGGTCGCCCCCGATCTCTCTTTCGAAGCGCTGGATGAAATTCTGGAACTGGCGATGCCGCGCCGGCTGGCCGGAATCGTCGCCACCAACACGACCATCACCCGGCCGGCAGCGGCTGATGAGGCGGGGCGGCGCGCCTATGCGCAGCCGGGCGGTTTGAGCGGGCGCCCGTTGCGCCAGCGCAGCACGGAGGTGATCCGGCATCTTTACCGTCAATCCCGGGGCGCGCTGCCGATCATCGGCGTGGGCGGCATTTTTGACGCGGTCGATGCCTGGGAAAAAATCACTGCCGGCGCGTCGCTGCTGCAAATTTACACCAGTCTGATTTACAAAGGGCCGGGCGTGGTGCGGGAAATTGTGACCGGGCTGCAAACCCGCCTCGTGGAGAAGGGCCTGGCCCGATTATCGGAAGCCGTCGGAAAGGAGACTTGAAAGCCGCATGATTCGCCGCGACTACATTTTGAATGCGATCGAAGAATTTGCCCGCGTCCTGGCGAAGATTCTCGGCTTCACCAAAACGGAGGATTGGCAGAACGCATCCGCCACGGCCACAGAGGCGTTTCAACGGCTGACCGGCGTGGAGGCGGCCCAGGCGCTGCAAATGTCCGATACGGAACTGTTCGCCCGCTTGATACAAGACGGGCCGACCCAGGTTGCCGAGAACAAGGCCTTCATGGCGGCCACGCTTCTCAAGGCCATCGGCGACGTCATGGCCGGCCAGGGCCGGACCGAGGAGAGCCGGCAGCATCATCTCAAGGGATTGCATTTGCTGCTCGACACTTTGGACCGCACGGCAGTCGCTGAGCGCCCGGAATTCGTGCCCGCAGTCGAAGCCTTTCTGGCCGGCCTGAGCGACTCACCCCTCCCCATTCAAACGAATGTGATGCTGATGCGCCATTATGAGCGGGTGGGAGAATTCGGCAAAGCGGAGGATGCCCTGTTCGCAATTGCGTCAGCCGGGCCGCCCGGCCCCGAACTGCTCGAGTTTGGCGCGGCATTTTATCAACGCCTGTTGAGCCGGAGCGATGCCGCCCTGGCCGCCGGGAACCTGTCCCGTGCCGAGGCGCAGGCCGGATTGGACGAGTTCCGCACGAAAATGAAAATTGCCGGGGATTAAAACTTTGTCGGATTTTCCGGGGCGCGGTTGTTTAACAGGTGAGATGAATAAACAGTCCGATGTCCAACGGCTGATGTCCGAATCAAACTATTCGTGACATCGCCCATCACTTTGAGGCAGGGTGATGAGAAGTCGATGAGCACGAACTCCCAGGTTGAGGCGCCGCCGCTCGAATTGCGCAACGTCACCAAGTTTTACGGCGACTTCAAGGCGGTGGACGATGTCAGTTTCACCCTGGCGGCGGGATCGATCTGCGGTTTTCTTGGGCCGAACGGCGCGGGCAAAACCACCACCCTGCGCATGATCCTAGACATCATCAAGCCGTCCCGCGGCTCCATCACCGTGCTCGGACGGCCTTCCGCCCTGGAGGTTCGGCAGCGCATCGGTTATCTGCCGGAAGAAAAGGGTCTCTACAAGAAGATGAAGACCTGGTCGGTCATTGCTTACTTTGCCACTTTGAAGGGCCTGCCCCGAAAAGCGGCGCGGCAGCGCGCTTATGAGTTGCTGGAACGCTACGGCTTGAAGGATTTTGCCGCCAAACCCACCGAGGCCCTTTCCAAGGGGATGAGTCAAAAAGTGCAAATGCTCGCCTCCATCGCCCACGACCCGGAACTCGTCATCCTGGACGAACCGTTCTCCGGGCTGGATCCGGTCAACCAGCAGGTGATGGAGGAAATGATGCGCGACATGGCGGCGCGCAAGCGCACCATCCTCTTTTCCACCCACGTCATGCAACATGCCGAACGTTTGTGCGAACGGATACTGCTTATCGCCAAAGGCAAAAAGATTTTCGACGGCGCGATCGCCGAGGCCAAACGCATCCTACCCCGCCGCGTGCGCATCGAAACGGATGACGACATCGGGCCGTTGCGCCATTTAAGCGGAGTGATTTCAGTGGAACCGGTCGAAACGCCCCGCGGCGCGGCCGGTCCGAATGATTTGACGCATTGGGAATTGCAGATTGGCGAGAACGCCGACCCGCAGGCCATCCTGCAACTTTGCTTCGCCAGAGGAATCCGGCTGCGCGGGTTCAACCAAACCGATCCCACCTTGCACGAAGTTTTCATGCGCCTGGTGGGGCCGGAGGCAAGGGAGGCCGCGTTCCGATGAGATTCGCCTTTCTGGTTGCCTGGCGCGAGTACGCCGAGAACGCCAAAACACGGGGATTTTGGATCGGCTTGTTTATGTTTCCGGTGATTATTTTCTTCTCCATTAGCGTTTCGGTCCTGCTGGAGACCAAAGGCACGCCCGTCCGGCATTATGTCCTAGTGGATCAATCGGGACAGTTCGCGTCCGTGGTGGAATCCCGCCTGGAAAAGCTCACGCCGCCCGCGCTGCCGGGCGCGCCCGCATCCAAGGCGCCCCAGCGCCCCTTCCAGCCCGCCACGATGCCTGCGATGATTGACACGAATGCGGACCTCGCCTCGCAGGCGCGCGATTTGAAACCCTGGCTTCGCGGCGAGAAGAACGTCGAAGCGAATGGCCGCGAGGTCAAGCTGGACGCCGCCATTCTGATTCCGCGGGAAATCGAAAAACAAATTGTCCGCCCGCGCGCCAAGTTGGCCGGCAAGACCGCCGCCGGCAATGGCATTGAATACTGGTCGGCCAATCTGGCGGACACCAGGTTGCGCGACGAAATTGAGCAAGCCGTTAATGGAGAAATCCGCCGCCGGGAATATCTGGCGCGCGGCCTGGACAGCGCGGCGATCCGGGAAGTCGAGCAAACCCATGCGCCTTTTGCCAGCCTCAACCCCAAAAAGGAAGCGGGCCGGGAAGCAGTCAGCGGGGTGGACATCATCCGGCAATGGGCGCCGAGCGGGTTTGTTTACCTCCTGTGGGTGGCGATCTTCACCATCTCTCAAATGCTGCTCAACAACATCATCGAGGAAAAATCCAACCGCATAATTGAAGTGCTGTTATCGTCGGTAACGCCGGGCGAATTAATGATGGGCAAATTGCTCGGCATCGCCGCCATCGGCCTGACCCTGGTGGGCGCTTGGATGGCGGCCCTGTTCGGCGCTCTAGGCTGGAATTCCGGCAGCGCTCCGGGCCTCGCCGGCCAGCTTCTTCTGGCGTTGAAAACATCGAATTTGGTCCCGATGTTTCTGATTTACTTCCTGCTGGGATACGTCATGTATGCGGCCTTCATCCTCGCGCTCGGCAGTGTGTGCAACACCATCAAGGAGGCGCAGAATTACATGGCCATGATTACGATGGCCATGATGGTCCCGCTGCTTACCATGACCTTTATCCCGAAGGACCCCAACGGCACCCTCGCCCGGATCCTTTCCTGGATCCCGATTTACACTCCCTTCACCATGATGAACCGGGTCAACGCCGACCCGCCGTTGGTCGATTTGATCGGCACGACGGTCCTGCTGCTGGCCTCCACCGCCGCGGCTTTGTGGATGGCCGGGAAAGTTTTTCGCATCGGCATATTGCGCACCGGCCAGCCGCCAAAAATCGTGGAAATGTTCCGCTGGATAAGAGGCTGAAGAAAAGCCCTCTGTCCATCCGGTCCCGTCTGTACCCCCAAAATTTCGGCAGAGGTTAACGGGTGGTTCACTTTTCGGCCACATTCGTCCGGCCTTGCGGCCTCCCGGTTTCACGAATCGTGTTCCTTCTACATGATTCCAAGCCAGACCTTCGTGGCAGCTCTGATCTGATCCATTTGCGGCTGGCTCAATGCCCCAATTCTGCGCATGAATACGGAACCGGGAATATTTCGGAGGCCCTGAACGTCGAATGCCCCGTGTTGAAGCCAGGGCACATCGACAACGACCTCAAAGCGCCCGCCTCGCGTAGCCGTGGTGTGAGGAACGATGGCATACAACGCCCGTTCATTATCAAGAAATGGCATGCTCAAGACAACCGCGGGACGGGCTTTCGCGGCCATGCCCAAATCCACCAGCCAAACTTCACCGTGCTTGGCGTTGAACACGGTCCTGCTCCTCCTTGTCGTATGCGAGAAAGGCTTGCTCGGCAGACGCGATCAGGTCGGCTTCAGTCACAACGCCGTAAGAATCATCGCAAACGATTCCGTCGTGGCGCTGACGATATTGCTGATGCACAGCCTGCTCGACACGCCGGAGTTCCTCGGTCGTCAACTTCGGCAGCACGGATTCAATTTCCACAACAGTGCTCACTCGAGGCAATCTACGAAACAAACGGCCATGAGTCAAGCTGCCCTGCCGCAATATGGCGATGCCTGCCTTACAATTAACAAGCTTGCAGAAACTGACTTGGCCCGCTGGCTAAAAGGCTGAAGAAAGAACTTGCCAAGGCGCTCTGCTTGCGGCGTTATTCGCCGTTAATGATGAACAACGGCCCGGCAGCGTTGCAACGTTACATGACTTTGGCGTGCTGGATTGCCGTCCTGGCAACCACCCTTCTTATCTGCCTCAAAATCATCGGCTACGGCTATCTGCCGCCGGGTGATGCCCGCCGTCATGCGGCCAAACCGTTTGCCGACAAGCCCTACTCGCAAATCGTCATCATGCGCCCCGAGTACGTCGTGGACCACAGTCCGGGCTGGGAATGGCTTCTGGGCGTCTTGCATCGCACGTTGGGATGGAACGAAGACGCCTTGATGAGTTTCTCCATCGTGAGCCTGATGCTGTGGATTTTTTGTCTGCCATTGTTTTGGTTGCGCCGTCCCGAAGCCTGGCTGGCCGCCGTCCTGGCGCAAATGATCGCCATCCCGGAGTTGATGACGCGATGGGTGCAGGCGCGGCCTTATCTGGTGACAGAGGGCGTTCTCATGGCTTTGCTCTTTTCCTGGTCGAAGCCCGAAGCCAAGAATCCCCCCTGCTGGAAACTATGTTTGTCCTGTGCCGGGTTTGCGCTGGCCATCTGGATGCATGGGATTTGGTATCTCTGGGTCGTGCTTTTGGCCGCGTTCTTCCTGGCCCAACGCTGGCGGGACGGCCTGTGGCTGGCCGGTTGCTGGGCCGCCGGAGCCTGGCTCGCCGCCCTCTTGACGGGAAAACCAATCTCCTTTCTCTACGAAGCCATCTTTCAGGGCAGCTTGATTTACCGTGAACATCTGCCCAAATGGTTGCTGGTCGGCGAACTGCAAGCCAGCGAAGGCGAGTTTGCCAGTTTGACCCTGCTGGCGTTGGTCTATCTCTGGCTCAAGCTGCAAAACAGAACCACCCGGCCCTTGTTTCTTCAACCGGTTTTCTGGATGATTGCCGTCAACTGGAGCCTCGGCTTCATGGCCGACCGGTTTTGGGCCGATTGGGGAATGCCGGCCGCTCTCGTCTGGATGGCCATGCAATTCGACGAGGCCATGCCCGGCATCGCCGGCGCAGGCTCGCTCAAGCGGTTGTTCCTGTGCGGACTGATCGCCCTGCCGCTCTTTCTGGATGCCACCAACGATTTGGGCCGCCGCTACACTTTCTCCCTCGACGAAACATTCCTGGATGGCAGCAATCCAAAACTCAAGGGCTGGCTGCCGGAGAAGAACGGGGTTTTTTACTCGGACAACATGCGGTTTTTCTTCAATACGTTCTACAAAAACCCGGCCGCCGGCTGGCGTTACATGGTGGGATTTGAGCCCGCCCTGATGCTGCCGGAAGATTTGCAAACCTACCGCGCCATCCAACGCAGCGGCCATGCTCCCGAATCCTATGAGCCGTGGATCAAGAAAATGCGCCCCGAAGACCGGTTAGCAATCGAAGGCCCCTCCCATCCCGACTTGCCGTCGCTGGAATGGAACCGTTTCGGTAATTTCTGGCTTGCCCGCCTGCCCCGAAACGAAGCAAAAGGCAGGCATTAAGGCAGTCCATCTTGACGACTGGACGGGGCGGCTGCATTTTATCCTCAACCAGAGACGCGATATCCTATGCCGATTTACGAATTTGCCTGTCCCAAGTGCCGGAAGATTTTCAATTTCCTCTCCAAGAAAACGCGCCCGGACCGTGCGCCCGTCTGCCCAAAATGCGGCAACCGCAAGATGACCAAACAAATCAGTTCCTTCGCCATGCCGCGTGGCGCACAGGAGCCTTCCGCCGCAGGCGACGCCGCCCCCGACCAGCCTCCCATGCCCGACATGGACGATCCGCGCGTCATGCGGGCCATGTCCGAGATGGAACGCGACATGGAACATCTGGACGAAAACAATCCCAAGCACATGGCGCACATGATGAAAAAAATGAAAGACCTGATGCCGGCAGGCAGCGCGCCCAAGGAACTGGACGTCGCCATCAAGCGGTTGGAAGCCGGCGACGACCCGGAGAAAATTGAGGCCGACATGGGCGACATTTTCGGCGACTTCATGGGCGGCGAGGAAGCTGGTCCGGGCGGCCCCGGTGCCTCTGGCGCTTACACCCACGACAGCGGCCTTTACGATTACTGACTTCAAGCCACCGGCAGGACGATGGCAAATTCTGAACCTTTGCCGGGCTTGCTCGTGACCGTCACCGTGCCATGGTGCGCCTGGACCACCGCCCGCACCACGCTCAAGCCAAGACCCAAACCCCGTTGCGAACGGCTTTTGTCGCCGCGATAAAGCCGGTCCCAAATCTTGCCCTGCTCGGCCTCCGGAATCCCCATGCCCGTGTCCCGGAAACGCACGGTGGCCTGGTCGTCCATTCGTCCGGCAGAAATCGTGACCGTTCCGCCCTCGTCCGTGTATTTGATGGCGTTGTCCAGGAGATTTCCAAACGCCTGGCGCATCCGGTCGGGATCGACGGACGCTTCGCAACTCTCCGGCAATTCCGCGCCCACCCGTATCCTCTTTTCTTCCGCGACGTATTGGTACATGTCCGCCACTTCGCGAATGAGTTGGCAGAGATCAAACGGCCGCCGCTCCAGGCGCATCGTGCCGGCCTCGGCCTCGGCGATATCCATCAGCGTAGCGAGCATGCTCAACACGCGTTCGGACTCCTCCACGCAATCCGCCAGCGCCTCGCGCGCGGCGGCGGGGTCCGTGTTTTGGCGCAAGGCCAGTTCGGCGGAAGCGCGCAGGCTCGTCAGCGGCGTGCGCAAATCGTGGGCCACGTTGTCCATGGACTCGCGCATGGCGCGGATGAGCGCCTGGTTCTTGTCGAGCAAGGCGTTGAGCAGCCGCACCATTTCATCCAATTCGTCTCGCGAAGGGCGCATCGGCACGCGCGCGTCCAGGTTGCCCGTGCGCAGAATGTTCTGGGCGGTGGCCACGATCTGACGCACCGGCAGGAGGGCGCGATGGGCGAAGAGAGCGCCAAAAATCAAACCGAGCAGGGCTACGGCCGCCATGATGGGGAGGACCGTTCTGCGCACCGGTTCCCACAGCAGGTCCCGATTGTTGGTGCTCCGGCCCACCACCAGCACGGCGCCGCCGGGCATTTGCGCCTTGGCAAAGGCAAAATCCTTCTCTGTGTTTTTGGGCACGCGGTTGATTTCAAACTGGCGCAACTCCAGACCGCCCGGCTTAAGCCGGAAGCCCAGCCACTCGTCCGGCACAATGATGGGCCGGGAAAAATGCGGGCTGACGAGGTTGACGTAGAAGGATTTTTCGTCCGCCGGATTATTCTCCTGCAACGCCGTCGCGGTCAGGGCGTCGGCCCCGCCGGCCTGATAAACGGCGGCGTATTGCTTTAATTTGGCCAGGATGATTTCCTGGTCCTTGCCGTGGAACTCGTGCGCCACCAAACAATAGACCAGCACCAGCAGCAGCGCCGTGCTGATGGCGAAAATGAGCGCATACCACAGGCTGAGCCGGACGGCAAAGCTGCGCAGGAGATTAGGCGGATTTGAGGACATAGCCCACCCCGCGAATGGTCTGCAACCGTGTTTTCTCCGGGTCTATTTTGGCCCGCAGCCGGTGGACCAGCACATCGACCACGTTGGTTTGCGGATCAAAGCTGTAATCGAAAATATGTTCGAGGATCATCGTCTTGGTCACTGTCCGCCCCGCGTTGCGCATGAGGTATTCCAACAGGGCGAATTCACGCGATTGCAATTCGATCTTCCCCCCGTCTCGCGCCGCTTCGCGCGTCAGCAAATCCAGGGAAAGATCGCCCACGCTCAACCGGCTCGGCTCGGCCGTTTGCGTCGCGCGCCGGATCAGGGCCTGCACACGGGCGATCAATTCGGAAAAGGCGAACGGCTTGGCCAGATAATCGTCCCCGCCGGCTTGCAAACCCCTGACCCGGTCATCCACGGAGGCCTTGGCGCTGAGAAAAATCACCGGCGTGCGAATCTTCCGGCTGCGCCAGCGCTGCACCAGGCTGAGGCCGTCCAGTTTGGGGAGCATGATATCCACTATCGCGGCGTCGTAGGCGGTGGTTTCGGCGAATGTCATGGCCTCCTCGCCGTCGGCGCAACGATCCACGGCAAAACCCGCCTGCTTCAGCCCCTTTACAACGAAGGAAGCGATCTTGTTGTCGTCCTCAACCACCAGAATGCGCATGTCGCCATTCATTGTAGTTCAACCGCGCGGGCGAGTCATTTTAAAAAAAGACTCTCCCGCAGCCGTGGCGCGGTTGCGGGAGAGCCGAACCCGTTGGCAGGGCCTCAACCTGCCTTGGTCTCATCGACCACCATGTAATGGCTGCCGTTTTCGCTCCATACGTGCAGCAAAGTGGTTCTGTCTTTGGGATGTTCCGTCAGCCGGACGGCGTCATTGGCGCTGGTCACTTCATGGCGGTTGATCTCCATGATGACATCGCCCTGCTTGAGTCCCGCTTCCGCCGCGGCCGAGTCCGGATCAACTTGCGTCACCAGCGCGCCTTTGACGTGCGAGGGGATGTTGAATTGCTGGCGTGCCTGTGAATCGAGGTCGGTCACTCCGACGCCTTGCAGCGTGGCGGATTTATCTTCATCGCCTCCGCCGTTTTGCGCCAGCTTGTCTGAGCCGGGCAGCTCATTAAGGCGCACGTCGAACGTTTTCGTGGAATCATTGCGCAGCACCTGCACCTTGACAACGCTGCCCGGAGCCTCGCGGGCCACCTCGATCTTGAGATGACGGCTGTCGGAAACCGGTTTGCCATCGAACTTCTCGATCACGTCGCCGCTCTTCAACCCAGCCTTGTCAGCGGGACCGTCGGGCACCACGTCGCCCACCAGCGCGCCCTGGTCGCTCTTCAGGTCGAATTGCCTGGCCAGCGCCGGATTGATGTCCTGAATCATCACGCCCAGGTAGCCGCGGGTGACTTTGCCATATTTGATCAGGCTCTCCATCACGCCCCTGGTCAGGTCCGTCGGAATGGCGAAGCCGATGCCCTGATTGCCGCCGCTGTGGCTGTAAATGGCCGTGTTAATGCCGATCAACCGGCCATCCGCATCGACCAGCGCGCCGCCCGAATTGCCCGGATTGATCGCCGCATCCGTCTGGATGAAGTCCTGGTAATCCAGGTCCATGGCCGACCGGTCCTTGGCGCTGACAATGCCCCGCGTCACCGATTGATCAATCCCGAAAGGATTGCCAATGGCCAAAACCAGATCGCCCACCTCGCATTTGTCGCTGTCCGCAAAAGTGATGGCCGGCAGGTCATTGGCGTCGATCTTCACCACCGCCACGTCAGACTTCGGGTCCTTGCCGATGACCTTCGCGGTAAACACGCGCCCGTCCTGCAAGGACACCTTAACCTCATCGGCGTCGTTCACCACGTGGTTGTTGGTCAGGATGTAGCCGTCCCTGGTCACAATCACGCCCGAGCCGACGCCGTGTTCAGGAGGGGAGAACATTCTTTGATGCCCGCCAAAAAACTGGCGGAAGAAAGGATCGTTCGGAAACTGGTTGCCGAAGGGATGCTGCTCTTTCGGACCAATTTTGATTTCGATTTTGACGACGCTGGGCGCGACTTTTTTCACGATGGGCGCGAGGCTGCTGTTCAATTTCAGGTCCGTTGGCAGCGGGCGGTCATCGACGATAAGGCTGATGGATTTCGCCTTCGCAGGGGATTGCTCGCCGGCGCGGACGGTGGAGACCACGGCGATGCCGCCGGCCAGGAGCGCGCCGCTCAATATGGCGGCTGCTATTTTTTCAGGAACATGTTTCATAATCATTTTCGTTAATCAGTTGAAAGTTTCATTGCCATTCACTGTCCAAACCATGCCACGGCATCGTGACGGGAATCTTTCCCGGACATTACAAATTGGTAATGGGGCTGGAGCCCCCGGTATAGCCCGAAATTCCTGAAAACTCCGAAAAATTCCTCCGGCCATTTCGACTGGAACCTATTGACTTACAGCAGGTTACAAATTAAATATGACAAAAATTGATTTTTCACATTTTTCGGATTTGATTGTTCAGAGGAATGCTTTCAATTCGTGGAGGCTATGAATGTGCGCCTTTGCTTCGGCACTGCGCATCACGCCGGGGCGGAGAATCTGAATTGTTTTCATCCCGAGGCGATTGCCCGCTTCGATTTCCGAGTCCGGATTGTCGCCCACCACCAACACCTCGTCCGGATGCAAACCATATTTGGCGAGCAGCTCCTTGAAGATGCGGTATTTGCCCTTTCGCTCAGGCTCATCAATCGCATCAATGTAAATCGCTGCAAACAAATCATCGAACCGCAACGCCTTGATCTTGCTTTCCTGCAAACGGCGAATCCCGGATGTAACCAGAAAGAGTTGTTCCGGCAAATCCTTTAGCGCGTTGAGATCTCCATAGCCGTACATGGGTTTCGTAACTTCCGTCTGCCTGAAGGCTTGCCATCCCGCGCTACGCATCGCTTCGGAGAACTGATACCTGGCCGCGACAAAATCGAACGCACAGCGCCAGCACTCATCCAATGCCTCGCGCAATGCTGATTCCGCAACGGTGCCGCGATTAGCTGTTCGGATTGCGGCGAAGGCGGTCGAAAAAAGCTCGTCGCCCACCTCGTTCGCGGCGGCCAGGCAACTGTCGAGATCAAAGATGATGGCTTTAGTCATGGAGTTGTTGATAGGGCAACTACAATTATGCCGCGCCTACGGCGCTGGAACATGCTTCAGGTTTTAGTTCAGGGTTCGACAGACATCCACCGGGACTGTTGTTTGACTTCAAGGCTGCCAGACGGCGCGGTAGAATTGCTGCGGCAAATTCGTTGAAATCGGGATGGTGATGTTCGAGGTGCTGCCCGAGAGGGTGTTGGTGGAGACGGGGGTCCATCTACCCGCCAGATTCGTCGTGCTTTGAATGACATAGGGCGCGCCGGGCTGGCCTTGAAGGAGAAACTTCACTTGTTCGGACTGGATGCCCAACCCGGAAAGGGTCGAGGGTTCCGGCGGGAAGGTGAAGAGCGTCAGCGACAAGGGCGGGAACGTATAGCTGAAGTTCGCGCTGGCCGCCGCGAAGCTCGTCGTCGCGATGTCTTGCAGTGACACAGGGCCATTGGTCTCCGCCGCCTGGTCCTGCGGTATGCCGTAGGATTGAATGGTTGCGTTCGCCGATGGCACAAAATTGGTGAGCGCGATTTGCGCGGTTAGATTCGTGGTCATGTCCTTGTTGATGACAAGGAGTGTGAGAGCGCCGTTGGTGCGGCGCACGGCATAGGCGGAAAGCAACAGCGAGTCGCTGGTGGCGTTGAGCACCGAATCAGCGGGCCGCGCAAAATATTGCAGCAATTTCTCGGCGTAGAAGGTGGGATAGGGAGTGTCTGCCCCGTTCACAATCCCATAATCACCCACCGCCTGCCACCCGTAAATCGTGGCGTCAAAATCACCGTCCGTCTCCGGTTCGTCATTTTGGAAATCAAAAATGAGGTAGCACCTGAATTCGGTTTTCATGAGCTGGCCGGTGCTGTCGGCGAGGTAAAGGGCGTTGACCAGGCTGGTGGATTGCCGGCCCATGGCCCCGGCGTCGCTGTTGTTTTCAGTGACGCACAACTCGATGTTGGTGCCCGCGGACCCCACGTAGTCGGTGATTTGCTGGCGCAAGTTGGCGGCGGCGCTGGCCCAGTCGCTCCAAACCGCGGGACACGGATTGCCCGCCACCTGCAACAGCAGAGGGTCGCTGTCCGAAGAGGCGGAATAAGGAGTCCAGCCAGAGGGGGTCCATTGCCAGTAGAAATGATAAATGAGAAAGTCGGGCAGGACCCCGAGGCTTTTCATCTCGGACAACACGATGGGCGTCCACCCATAGTTCGTGGTGTGGGTGCGCGGATTAACCGCAAAATGATTCGCGTTGTTGGAATAGCTTCCCTCGCCGGGCGCGGCCACAACGCCGGCATGGATGGGCACGGCAGGATAAGCGGCCTTCATTTGCTGAATGTAAGCCACAGCGTTGGTGGCATAAGTGTAGGGATCATGAGGAACCACATTGGAATCGGTTTCCCACATACCATAGCATTCATTGCCAACTTCCCAATACTTGAAGCCGCAGTTATTGGTTTTATTGGCCGAGAGGACCCAGGCGGCCGCCTCGGCAGCGGTGCCGGTGCCGTAATTGACAGTGGTGAATACTTGAGCGCCAAGGTTGGTGGCTATATACCTGAAGGTGGAATTCCCGGTCGGGTCGCTGGCCCAATGATACCCATCATCCGAAGTCGAGCCACCCGGCCAGCGCAAGTTCATAATGCCCATTTCTTCAAGCAGCGGCAGCGTTTGGGCATTGGCCAGGCTTCCGTCCCAGGTTCCAGTATTGACTCCAAACTGGCGCGCATCCACTGTTTGCAAGATTTGTCCCGCATCCACTCCCAAATAAACCAAGACCGGCGCGGGCGCGGCCACCAATTCAACGTCGTCCACGTAAAAAGTGGGCTGTGCCGCGCCGTTATCGTTGCCCTGAATCACAAAACCGGTGCAATTCGGCTGGTTGGCCACGCCCAAGGCGGAGAATGGAACGGTGATTTGCTGCCAGGTGTTTGTCCGCAACGCTCCCAGGGGATAAGCCTCCTGCCAGGCGTTGTCCAGCGTTCCCCACACCTGGAGTCTCTGTCCGCCAACACTGCCGCCGTTGATCCAAAAACTGAGACTGGTGTAAAGGCTGGTGTTAAAATCCGAACGCCCAAAACCAAGGCCTTGGGAGTCGCCGCCATCAGTGACCCTGATCGAATAAGTTCCCGAATGAACAGGCGAAGCATTGCTCAGATTCACCGCCGCCCAACTCCAATTCTGAAAACCATTCACCAGATTGTCGGTGTAGATCGGGAGATTGTTTTGCGCGATGCCCGGGGCGGTGGCGACGGTTTGCTCCACGGTATTGGCGCTGCCGGGATAATTGTCGCCGGAATAGACGGCGGTGATGAGGTTGACGCCCGGCGGCAGATTGGTAATGGGCGAACTGGTGGCAATGCCGCCAATGACCGCGTTGCTGCTGAACGGACCACTGGGGGAAGAGAAGACCACTTGGCCTGTGGCGTTGCCGGCAGTGGCTCCGTTGCTCAACACTGTGGCGGTAAACGTGACACTGCCGACATAGGAGGAAGGGTTGAAAGACGAGGTCAGCCTGATGGGATTGCCGATGTTCACCAACTTGATGTTGTCGATGGTCAGAGTGTCGGTATAGCCGGGGCCGCCCCACTGCCAGGAACCAAACTCGTAGATCAACTGCCAGGTTGCGCCGATCGGCAGGGCCGTCGTGACGCTGCCCAAGTTTACGCTGAAGGTTTGCCAGGTATTGGCGGCAGTCAATTGGCAGTTGACCGCCGCGTTGATGACCGGTCCCGTCCCGCCGTAATAATTGTACGGCCAGGTTTGGATGGTAAACCCGAAAGGGGCGGCCTGGCTGCCGCGAGCATCGAAGGACAACACGTAGTCCGACGGGTTCGGGTCCGTAGTCCCTGAAACCGCCATCAACTGCACCATCCCGCCGTAATAGTCGCTCCAGGTTGTGGTCGTCATGAATTCCTGCCAGGCGCCATTCGGGTTGCCGCCTGTCGCTATTACCGCATTGCCGGTGGCGCTGGGGCTGCCTCCCTGATACGAACCAGTGCCGAAGTAGCCTGTATAGCCGCCGTCAAAGTTCTCGTCGAATATTGTCGTCTGGGCGGTGGCAGCGAGGCCGCCAAGCAGGATTCCGAGGGCGGCCATATAATACAGGGATTTCATAAGTCGAATAGAATGGGCAGGGTTGAGTTGTGGGGCGTTGCTTTTTCCTTCACTGCTCAAAATTGACGGATGCCGGCGGTTTCAATTGAACTCCGCCCTTGACCGGACCGGGCAAAGACAACCCATTCATTACCAATAAGATGCCATCTTTAATCGAAGAGTCAAACAGTAGCCGGCCTAACCATCAGCGCACGATGGCCCAAGTGGTCTAATGCCTGGCTTCTTTGTCGGCAAGCCAGGCGATGGCGCGCAGGAGTTGGGCGTCCCCCGATGAGCGGAGTTCCGCGCCGGTCAGTTGCCGCTCCAACGTCGGACGCAATATCGGCGTTTCCGGCGGCTGGGTGACGCGGATGTCCGGGGCGATGCCCCTGTGCCAGAAGGAGTGCTTGTCGGGAGTGAGCCATTCCTCGACGGCCAGCAGCAGGGTCGAACCGTCGGCCATCTGGAATTCACTCAGGACGGTGCCGGTGCCGTAGGTTGTTTCGCCAATCAACGCGGCCCGCCCCGTGTCGTGCAACGCGCCGGCCACGATTTCAGAATCGCTGGCCGATCCGCCGTTGATCAGGACGACCATGGGCAGATTGGTTGCGGCCCCGCCGGCCTGGACCGGGACGGGGGTGAGTTTGCCCGCGGAATCCTTCTCCCAAAGCACGGTGCCGGAGGCCAGAAACTGGCTGGCCGTGCCGATGGCCTCATCCAGCGCCCCGCCCGGGTTATTGCGGATGTCAAGTATAATCTTATGCGCCCCCTGCCGTTCCAGCTCCAGCAGCGCCTTGCGCAGGTCCCCCGCCTCCCCGTCGCTGAACAGCGCAATGCGCACGTGCGCAATGTCCGTGCCGGGCAGGCGCTGCCAGCTTACGTTGTTGAGCTTGATCGAGGCCCGCGCAATGGTGAGCTGCCGTGTCCGCTTGTCGCGCGGGTTGATCACCGTCAACGCCACCGGCTGGCCGGCCTCCCCGGAAATCCGCGACGAAATCTGGCCCAGCGACAGCCCGGAGACCGGCCGGCCGTTGACTTGCAAAATGACGTCGCCCGCGCGCACGCCGGCCTGTTGGGCGGGGGAGCCGTCAATCGGCGCGACGACCACCGCTTGATGGTTCTTGGACTGGATTTCAATGCCGATGCCGATCAATTTGCCTTGCATGGCCGTGCCGGCCCTTTTGGACTGTGTCGGATTCAGGAAAGCGCTGTGGTTGGTGTCGCCCAAGGAGTCGAGCATGGCGCTGATGGCGGCGTGGGTCATGGCCGTGTGCCGGATGGCGGGGCGATCCACGTAATAGTTGTCAATCAGATTCCATGCCTGGGCCATGAGGCGAAAATCGTCCCTCGCGTCCAGGGGGATGCCGTTGAACAACAGGCTCCGGTCCAGCGCCGCCCCCAGCCCCATGGCCAGCACCACAACCAGGGCCAGGGAGAAGCCGCGCCGCGGCCAGCGCAACGAAAGCAGGGTCAATTTATCCTGGTTGTTCGCGCTCATGCATCCGTCGCCCGGTCACTGGCCGCCTC
The DNA here is from genome assembly GCA_052325505.1 of Limisphaerales bacterium. Classification (GTDB taxonomy): domain Bacteria; phylum Verrucomicrobiota; class Verrucomicrobiia; order Limisphaerales; family Palsa-1400; genus DASRLE01. The sequence continues at coordinate 12,725 of JBKQUS010000053.1, read as the reverse complement.
CAATCAATATGGGATTTTGGGGAAACGCCGGTCCAGCGGATCGGCCCAGCGGTTGTTGGGGATGGTGGGGCACCATCCGGGCCGCATCGGGTCCTGGTCGTAAGGGTAGCCGCCCAGCCTTTTATACAACTCGTTGTACTCGGCCAGCTTGGCGCGATTGAGCCGGACCCCCAGGCCCGGACCGGTGGGGACGCGGATGGCCCCGTTCTCGTAGCGCATCTTGCCCCCCTCGATGATGTCGTCCAGCAAATGATGATAATGGGCGTCAGCGGCGAAGGACAGGTTGGGCAGGACGGCGCCCAAATGGAGCATGGTGGCCAATTGGATGCCCAGCTCGCCGGAGGAATGGACCGCCACCCCGAACTGGAAGGTCTCGCACACCGCGGCCGCCTTGAGGCAGGGCCGGATGCCGCCCCAGAAGGTTGTGTCAAGCAGAATGACATCCACCGCCGTCTGCAGCGCGTTGGCCGCCAGTTGCTCGAAATTCACCACCACCGTGTTCGTCGCCAGCGGCACGCGAATCATTTGCCGCGCCCGCCGCATCCCGTTCAGGCCGAAGACCGGGTCTTCCAGATAATCGTTGTTCAAGTCAAAAATCAATTGTCCGAAACGCATGGCCTGTTCGGTGGACCACACGCCGTTGGGATCGAATCGGAACCGGTCCCCCTTGAGCGACGTGGCCAGGGCGCGGTAGCATTCCAATTCGTACTCGGGCGGAAAGACGCCGCCCTTCAGTTTATGGGTGGTGAAGCCGCATAATTTTTTGAGGCTCGCCGCGGCGGCCACCAACTGCTCCGGCGTGCGCACCTCGCCGTAGCCGGTTTTTGGATTTGGGTAGCTGAAGAACAAATACGACGCAAAAGGCACCTTGTCCTGCAATTTGCCTCCCAAAATGTCATAAACTGGCACGCCCCATTTCTGGCCGAGGACATCCAGGCAGGCGAACTCCAGCGCGGCGGCCATCTGTGTGCGGTTGTTGTAAAGGGAGGCGGTGGGATTGCTGATGCGCAAACGCAGTTCTTCGAGGTGCGCCGGATCATGTCCCACCACATAGGGCTTCAGCGCCAGAAACGCCGCCTCGGCTGATTCCCCGCCGCCGCCCATTTCGCCCAAGCCGGTGATGCCCTCGTCCGTTTCCACTTCAATGATCGTGCGCACAAATCGCCCCCAATGGCAGCCGTTGGCATGGCGCAGGGGAGTATCCAGGGGGACGGTCACCGTGGTAGCCTTAATGTCAGAGATTTTCATATCGGTTCATCTTGGACAATAGTAGTGGGGAACGTTCAAGAATTAAAGTTTTTGTTTACAGCATGGGAACGACCTGAACAGCATGAATGCCATGGACGAAACCGAACATGCGGACGGCGCGTTTGGCACGGCCCGCCTGCTTCTTCTGCTGGGCCTGCTGATGTGCGCTTCCTTTCCCGGCATTGTGTTTGGGTCGGACGCTTTTGTTTATCGTGACGATGGTTTGTTCGGCTATCCGGTTGCGTATTATGCCCGGCATTGTTTCTGGCACGGCCATGTGCCGCTGTGGAATCCCTATAACAATTGCGGCATCCCGTTCCTGGCCCAATGGAACACGATGGCGCTTTATCCGCTTTCGCTTTTGTACTTGGTGCCGCCGATGCCGTGGTCGATGAATTATTTTCTTCTCGGCCATATTTTTCTGGCGGGAGCCGGCATGTGCCTGCTGGCGCGGCGCTGGTTTGGCAACCCGTTTGCCGCCACGCTGGCCGGGCTGGTTTTTGCCTGGAACGGGCTGAGCATCAATCTTCTGATCTGGCCTTGCCACATCGCGGCGCTGGCCTGGATGCCGTGGGTGGTGCTGTTGTGCGAGAAGGCGGCGCTTCAGGGAGGGCGCGCCGTTTTTTGGGCCGCGCTGGCCGGGGCCTGCCAGATGATGACCGGCTCGCCGGAAATGATCCTTTTTACCTGGTTGATCGCGCTCGCGGTCTGCGCGGCGCAATGGCCCGGCAACCGGCGGGATGCTCTCGGAATGGCGCTCCGATTTGCGGCCGTCGCCGGGTGGGTCGCGGCGTTGAGCGCGGCGCAACTGGCGCCCTGGCTCGATTTTGTAGCGCACGGCGACCGAAACAGCGCCTTTGACAAGGGCCATTGGGCGCTTCCGGTCTGGGGCATCGGCAATTTCCTGGTGCCGCTCTTTCGCGACAACGCCTCTGTGGAGGGCGTGTTCTGGCAACCGGGCCAGGAAATGTTTTCGTCCTACTACGCCGGAATTGTCACGGTGGCGCTGGTGGTGATCGCCCTCATGAAGGCGCGTGATCGCAGGACCATTCTGCTGGCGGTTCTGGCACTGGGCGGATTGCTCTGCGCCTGGGGCGGCGCCGGTCATGTCCTGCCGTTGCTCAAGAAAACCCTGCCCTGGCTGGGGTTTGCCCGCTATCCGGTGAAATTCCTCATCATCACCCTTTTCTGCCTGCCACTGCTGGCGGCGCGCGGCGTGGCCTGGCTGCAAAGCCATGCGGACGCGGCGAGCCGTCAGGCTCTTTTGACGGCTGGGGGGATCACCGGCGTCTGCATTGTGTGCGTATTGATTGTGTCCCGGCGGTTTCCGGTTTTCGGGGAGGATTGGAGCGTGACGTGGCGGAGCGGATGGACCCGGTTGGCGATCTTGTTGACAGCTTTGGTGATTTTGTTGCCGCAACGGCCGGGCGCTGTTCGTTCAGGCCGGTTGCTGGCCGGATTCGGGCTGCTGGTGTTGATGGGACTGGACATTTGCACCCATGAGCCGCGACAGAACCCCACCGCGGCGGCGCAGGCCTACGATGACGTCACGCCGCCCATGTCCAGCGTGCCGGTGTTGGGCCGGTCGCGCGCCATGGTCAGCCCAAAGATGGACGCCTGGCTGGAGCATCTGGCCAATCCATCGGAACTGGGCCTGTATCTGAGCCTGCGAACGGAACTGTTCAAGGATTGCAATTTGTTGAGCTTGATCCCGAAGGTTGATGGGTTCTTCTCCTTGTATTTGCGGCGGCAGGACGACGTGGCGCGGTTGCTCGCCGCCCATGATGATCTGCCCAACCTGACGGAGTTTCTCGGAGTTTCACAGCGGGCCTCTGCGACAAATCTGTTCGCCTGGGAAGCTCAGCCCCGGTTCATGCCGATGGCCACCATTGGACAGAAGCCGGTTTTTCTTGACGACGCTTCGACTTTGGCGACTCTGGCTTCGCCGGACTTCAGGCCGCGCGAAGTTGTCTATCTTCCCATTGAGGCGCGCGACAGTGTCTCCGCCACGGCGGACGCGGCAGCGAAGATTCTCTCCAGCAGAGTGACGGCGGCCGAGTGCGAATTTGAAACAGAAGCCAGCCGTCCAACCATGTTGGTCGTGGCGCAGACTTGGTATCATTGTTGGGTGGCGGAGATTGATGGACACGCCGCGCCGCTGTTGCGCGCCAATTATGATTTCCAGTCCCTGTCGGTCCCCGCCGGACGCCATCAGGTCCGTCTGGCCTACAAAGACTCGTTGTTCCACGTCGGCGCAATCATTTCATTGCTGTCCCTGGCGCTGGGCGCGCTGGGCGCATTCCGCCGGGGCAAACTCTAGTTCAGGTCATTTCTTGTGGCTGGCGTGGCTGGCGCGTTCGATAGCCCACGTCGCCGTGTCCAGGTCAAGTTCGCAGGCTTGCCGTTCGAGTTCGACGGCCTTCGCGGCATCGCCACGGTCCCGCGCCAGGACCGAGCGGATGGCCAGGGCCACGACATTCGGACCCTTCTCCAGTTTGTCCAACTGGTCCAATGCGCTGGCGGCGTCATCAAGACGGCCCGACTTAAGTTGATCGAAGGCCAATCCGAGAAAGGCGCTTTTGCTGGGCGGATGGCATTCCGTGGCACGGCGATAGGCCTGCACCGCTTCGTTCGTCCGGCCCAATCCGTCCAGCGCGATGCCGCAGTTGTTCCAGATTCCCCCGTCCCCGGATTCGATTTTCAGGGCCTGTTCGTAGTCCTGCCGCGCTTCCTCATATCGGCTGAGCGCCAGCAGGACGTTGCCGCGATGATGCAGCGCCGTTACGTTCTGCGCATCCAATGCCAGGCTCTGATCAATGTCGCTCAAGGCTTCCGGGAAATGCCCCTTTTCGTACCAGGCAATCGAACGGAAAAGATAATCGCGCGCGAAGGACGGCAGCCTGGCCCCGAACCAGTTGGGCAGGGAAATCGCAGCCATCAACGCCATGCTCGCCGCAAGACAAACTGCACCGCGCCAGCGGCGGCGATGGATCGTTTCGACGAAGGCAACCAAACCGCCGCCGGCAATGGCCGCCATGACCGGCCAGACAGGATAGCGGTAACGATCGCAGACGAAGAAGGCGACATTGACCGCGGAATAAAGGGCGGCATAAAGGAGCAGCACAAAAAGCGCGTCGCGATTGCCCCATTTGGCGGCAGCCCAAATTCCGGCTGGAGCCAGCATGAGCAGGACGACCCAGCGCACCGGCAGCAGACGCAACCAGAGGTATTCCGTTTGCAGGAAGGCGAAGGCTTTGTTGTTGGGGATTTCGGCATTCCATAACATTAGCCAACATTTCTTGGCAATCAGTCGCAGCCACGAAGCCGGTGCGGCCCTGATTTCCTCAATGGCGCGGCGGGTCCAATAACTGGAAATCGCCATGGGATTTTTTTCAGGCTGCAGGCCCTGCCCGCGCATGGCCGCTTCGTATCCCTCGCGCGACCATATTCCCACTGAATCCTCATAACGTTCGCCATAAGTGACACGGCGTTCCTGCTCCGGAACCATCCCGTCCGCCGTGCGCTTGTTGCCCAGGTAAAGATTCGCGCCGCCTTCCGACGGCATGACCATGAAATGGTCCGATTGCATCTTGTTGACAAAGCCCCACGGAATGGCCATGGCCATTCCGCCGATCAACCCCCACAAGGGCAACAGCGCCGCCCCTTGGCGCGCGCGCCACCAATGCCAGCCCGCCAGCAGCGGAAATATAACCATAAATATGAAAATATTGGAGCGCTCCTGCGCGGCGAGCGCCATCAAGCCGCCGCAGAGCAGCCAGAGCAGGCCGGCTTTCCATCCCGCAGCATCGGCGGCCTGGAACAGGAGCAGCAACGCCAGGCAAATCAAAAACACGTAACTGGATTCCACCAGCAACTCGCCCTCGAAGTAGAGCGGCACGGGCGCGAGCAGATAGAGCGCCCCGCTCGCCAGACCGCTCAATCGATGCCGGAACAGCCGCGCCCCCAGCAAAGCGACCAGCACGCCCGTCAGAATTCCCAGAAGATGCTGCGCCGCCACAGCGAGATCGATGCCGTGCAAACCGCCCAGCTTGTAGAAAACCGCCAGGAACATCGGATAAAGCAACGGCCTTAGTCCTCGAAGCTGATGCAGGTCTTCGCCCGCCAGGAGCATTCGGGCCGCGGTATCGTAATATTTCTGGTCCAGCGTCGGCACGCCAAACGACGGTGTCCGCGCATGCTCCACCAGGAAGCCCAGCCGGATGATCAGTCCCAACAAGAACAAGCAAACCAAGCATCTTTTAAAAACCCCGGCTGAAATGTCCGGGCGCAAATCAACTTTTGTCAGTGCTGTAGGCGCGGAATATTCGTTTGTCATTTCATGGCGCTGTGGCCTTTCATGGAGGCGACAATGAAGCAGATGATCAGGCAAGCCCGATAAAACAACCCCGCCCCTGTGACGACATGACTACTCTTTTCGCGCCAAATCATGCGGCTAAGGTTAACGCCTGCCCCACTTTCTGCAACCCTCCAAAATGCGTCTGAAACAGCTGAAGAAGTCGCATCTATTGACCCCTGCATATGATGGGCGGCGCTAAAAAATCGGGTTCGGGCCTGAATTGGACGGATTTTGGCATTTTTGGCATTTTTTAATTTTTTCCTCTATTCGATTGACAGACGAGCGGCGCCGCCGCCTGGCCAAGTCTGGCTTCTTTGACCACGGCCCCCCCAGCTCCCGGAAGGTTTTTTCCGTGTATCCGATGAAAGTTTCCATCGAGGCAGGCCGGTCTTGCGCCTCGGAGCCGTGCCTTTGCGGTTTTGTTGTTCTTCATGGGTGATTTTGTCGTTTTGATTTTCATCATGGCAAAGCCACATGGACAAACCTCAGGTGTTGTCCATGTGGCAAAAAAGATTGGGAGGCGGTTTCCGACTCTTAATCGTAATCCTGATCTCTGAGGCTTGGGATGAAGATCAACCGTCCAGTGTGAAGTTGGAGCGGGATTGGCGGAGGCGTTCGGCGTCGATGATCGCTTCCATCCGGCGCACGTCTTCCGCAACGGTGGTGCTGATGATGAGGTACTGGAAATGGCGCCATTGGGCGATTTCCTGCCGGGCCACACCCAGACGCCGGGCCAATTCTTCCGGGGAATCCGCGCCGCGCCGTCGCAAACGCGTTTCCAGGACCGCCAGGCTGGCGGGTGTCAGAAATACGGTGACAAGAGCGCGGGCCAGCGCGGGGTCCTCCGCGGCGCGGGCGCAAACGGTGGCCGCGCCCTGCACATCCACGTTGAGCAGGACGTCGGCGCCCTGGCCGAGCTTGTCGAGGACTTCGTTTTTTGGAATGCCGTAGCAATGCTCATAGACGGTGGCATTTTCGAGGAAACCGCCGGAAGCCAGGCGCTGGGCATAGGCGGCGTCGTCGAGAAAATAATAATCACGGCCGTCGATTTCGCCGGGCCGCGGCGGGCGCGTGGTGCAGGTGATGGCGCGGGCCATGTCCGGATGGCGGGCCAGAACATGCTGGCACAACGTCGTCTTGCCGCCGCCGGAAGGCGCGGAGATCAGAATCAATAATGGCGAGGAAAGGCGCGTCTTGCCATCTGGCCCGGAATTCTTCATTCGACATTCTGGACTTGTTCGCGGAATTTTTCCAGCTCGGCTTTCAGGACCACGACCTCGCGGGAAATCATGCTGTCGTTGGCCTTGGAACCGAGGGTGTTGATTTCGCGGTTGATTTCCTGCGCCAGAAAATCGAGCGTGCGCCCAACCGGCTCGCCGGATTTGACGCAGTCGTCGAACTGGTGGAAGTGGCTCTCCAGACGGGTCAGTTCCTCGGAGATGTCGGAGTGGTCGGCAAAATAAAAGACCTCCTTGAGCAGGCGCTCGTCCTCCAAAGCGGGGGATTCCAAACCGGCGGATTTGATGCGGGCGAGCAACTGGGCGCGGTAATGTTCGGCCACCTGGGGAGCGCGGCGCTTGACGCGGGCCACGCCGGCCCTCATGCGGACCATGCGGGTTTTCAAATCCCTGCCCAGCCATGCCCCTTCCCGTTCGCGCATCTTGAGCATCATGTCCAGCGCTTTGGTCAGGGCCTTGGCCGTGCCGGGCCAAAGCGCTTCGGCGTCGCGGATTTCTTCGTCCGGTTGCAGGACGCCGGGCGCGCGGGCCAGCATATCGAGCGTGACATCGTCGGGCAGGCGCAGGGCCCTGGCCAGGCCCCGGAGTTCCCTGGCGTAGGCCTTGGCCAGGGCGGGATTGAGGCGCATCCGGCCGGCGGCTCCTTCAGCGGCATGGACGGACAGGCGCACGGTGAGACGGCCGCGCGCGACGCGGCGGTTGATCTCATCGCGAATCTGCGCTTCCAACACCTCCAGGTCGCGCGGCAAATTGACGGAGATTTCGGTCTGCTTGCGATTGACTGAACTGACCTCGACAGTGATTTTGAAACCACGCTGGGCGGATTCACCGCGGCCATAGCCGGTCATGGATTTCATTGTCGGGTTTCCTTTCGCCGTTGGTTATTTGGACATTTCATCGTGACGTTCGACATTTGTTGCGCCCCATTGTGTCCAATACGCCGAAAACAGCAATGAACTACTTGCGGGAACGAATCAGACGCGGCGGATGGTCGTGGGCAGGTAGATGTTGAAGGACGTGCCCTTGCCCGGTTCGGAATGGACGTGCATGCAGCCGCGGGCCTCCTTGAGCAGGCGATGCACAATGGCCAGGCCCAGGCCCGTTCCCTTGCCGGGGGGTTTGGTGGTGAAATAAGGCTGAAAAATTTTGGGCAGAACGTCGGCGGGAATGCCAGGGCCATCGTCACGCACCGTCAGCAGCAAAAGCGGCGGCGTGTTGGCGAAACCCTGTCCGTACAGAATGCGGTCGGTCGGACCGTCGTGGAGGTTGGAGAAATCCACGCCGCTCTCCAGGACCTGGCCGGAGATATCTACCAGATGCGGGTCAGCCGCGCATTGCATGGCGTTGATAGCCAAATTGAGCAGGATTTGGATCAGATCGGTGCCGTTGATTTGCAGTTCAACGTCCCGGGACAGGGGCTGAACCTTGAGGGTGTTGCCGTCCTTGGCGGGGTGGACCTGCAAAAGTTCGCGCAAGTCCTCAACAATCTGATTGACACGGATGCGGGCCGGAGCAGTGGGCTGCTGGCGCATGAAGCTGAGGTAACGGTGGGAAATCTCGATGCAATTGCTGACCTGGCGCGTGATGCGGCGCAGCCGGTCCTTGACCATCTCCAGGTCGTCGCCTTCCAGGCGCCTGGATTCGCCCATGCGCTGGTTGATGATTTGGATGAAACCGGAAATGATGGTGAGGGGGCCGTTGATGTCGTGAATGATGCTGGCGTAAATCTCGCCGCGCGTGCGGGTGATTTCCTCCTGCAGTCTCTGGTCGTGCAGCTCGACCTGCAGCGCGGCCAGTTTCTCGTTGTTGGAACGGATTTCGTCTGCGAAGGAATGCCGCTCCATGGCGGTGGAGACGGCCTTGCGCACAGTGGCGACATCGAAAGGTTTGTTGAGATAATCGCAGGCGCCCAGGCGCAGGGCCTGGCGGATGGTGTCCACCGTCTCGTAGGCGGTGAGCATGATGACTTCGATCGAAGGCTGGATGGCCTTGAGCCGTTCCAGAACCTCCGTCCCGCTCATGCCGTTCATGCGAATATCCAGGATGGCAGCGTTGATCTTGTGCTCCTGGGCCAACTCCACGGCGCGCTGGCCGTCGGAGGCGATGAGCAGGTTGTAATCGTCCTTGAAAACAACGCGCAAGGACTGCCGCGGCCCCTCCTCGTCATCGACGATGAGCAGGGTGCGGCGCGGCTTTTCGACCGGCGCGGCTGTGCGCTCGGCCAAGGCGGTCAGAGTGGTTGGTGGTGGCATGGCTCAAAAACTCGGATAGCCCGTCAGCTGCGATTTAGTTATATGAGTTACCTTCGATTTGGATTTCTGCCGGGTGAACATTTATTGGAGGTAATTTGTGACAAAGAAATCGCAACTCGACAAGGCAAATCTTTGCGGAGGACGATTTGCGGCGGTCCGCCGACAAATGCCGACACGTGTCCCGACGCCTCTGTGATGACGGCTCAAAAAAATCACGTCAACGCGCTTATCGGCGCATTCGCAACGGGACTTTAGCGCGAATGATGCGCATAAAGCCGGCCGGGCGCAGCTTTTGAAGGCAAGTTTAACCATCGCTCCGTCAGGTTTCTCACTGTTTTCGGTGGAATAGATTCGCTCATAGAGAAGCGCGCATCCGTCAAAAACGCCAAACTGATAGATAGATTAACAATGATTAATGAACCTGCGGATGGCCCTGCTTCAGGGCGAGGGGTCAGATTTGACCATCACAGGGGAACCAGTGCAAATTCTGCTCTGCATTCCTTTGCCAATCATTCTGCCAAAGTTCCCAGTTCTTACGGGGCGAGGGGTCGGCCCCCCGAAACTCCGCCGTGCCGTCACGCTCCAAACCGGCGAATCAACACGGCTCATCCGAGAGGTCAGGAGGCTTTGTTTTTCTCCAACAGACGAATGCGCGAGTCTCTCCACTTCTCCGCCTCTTCGGCCGGGAGTTCAAGCCAGATGCATCGCTTGTTCTGAATCTGGGGATCCGGACTGGTGTCGATGATGACTTCCTGCCACACATCGACGCTCCTGCCAAATTGCGCCCGCCCCTCCTCATTGTATTCAAACATGCAAAACGAATTCCACGGATCAACCAGCCCCAGTTTGTTGGCCTCATTCTCCCCGACAATAGGCACCTTGTGAATTCGCTTTAGAATCGAAAGGGAAACTTTGCGCGCTGAAATTATCTTCCACAGCGCCTCAAACGATATTTTTGCCTGGGAAAACCGGTTCTCCAAATCTTCGCCCCTTTTTGGCGCGCGGTAAACAAAATGAGCGTGCGACTTGCTCTTGCGCAGGACCTCCAGCATGGATTCCAACATCTTTGCGTCATGCAAGACCACAAAGGGCCGGCCCGATCTCATGGTCCAGGTTTGATCGCAGTAGGCCGCCCGTTCCAGCACTTCGCTGAGGGTGCGGGCTTTTAATATGACAGCGGGCATTTTCGGCTCTGTTTCCGCGGCGGACAGCACCGTCTCAGGCGGCGCAACCTCAGTCGGGAGCAGCCGGTATAACTTCATCAATTGCAGTTCCGGCGGCGGCGGTTGCAGTTCATCCGCCTTGCTCGCATCGATTTGCCGCTCCCACCAATGAAGGGTGGGGACAGATACACCCAAAGCCATGGCCACTTTGGTGGGGGCGCCAAGGGCCTTGCGCACCCCGTGCAAAGCCTTGCGGTCGGCGTTGTTCCATTTTTCCCTGGTCCGGCATGATGCGACAACCCTCTCCAACTCCTCCCGGATTTTTACCGCGGTCATTTTAGTTTGAGGCCATACTGCATCGAATTCAGACTAAAAACTATAATTTGTTCAGACGATTTGCAAGCCCAATTGTAGCGGCGGAAGGCGCAATGAGAAACGCGCCATTCCTAAGATGTTGATAATCAACACAATAGGATATAACGAAATTCCCTTGCATTTAGAATAAATTGCTCTAAATTAGGTGCCGTTTGAAGTGCATTGGTCAGAGGCATCCCCGACAATCCAAAGCTGAAAGTCGCTATGAATGAGTTTAAAATCGCCGGCGGCGGCAAACGCCCGGCCATGCCGGTTGTATTGGCCGCGGTGGCGATGGGGTTGTTGTTTTCCGGTTGCAAAGAGAAGCCGCCGCCCATGCCGCTCCTTCAGGCGAAGGTGATGACCGCCACGCCGCGGGATGTGCCCATTTACGAGCAATGGATCGGCACGCTGGACGGCTATCCCAATGCGCAAATCCGGGCGCAAGTTGCCGGTTACCTCATCAAGCAGGACTACGCCGAGGGCAGCGCGGTGAAGAAAGGGGACTTGCTTTTTGAGATCGATCCCCGGCCGTTCCAAGCGGTGCTCGACCAGGCGCTGGGCAAGCTGGCCCAGGACCAGGCGCAATGCGGCAAGACGCAATTGGATGTCAAACGCTACACCCCGCTGGCCCGCGACCAGGCCATAAGTCAGGAGGAGTTGGACGACGCGATCCAGGCCAACCTCGTGGCCGAGGCGGCCCTCCAGTCCGACAAGGCCGCTATAGAAAGCGCCACGCTGAACCTCGGTTTTTGCAAAATCACCTCACCCATCGATGGCATCGCCGGCACCGCCCAGGCACAAATCGGAGACTTGGTCGGTCCGGGGACCGCGGTGCTGACGACAGTATCAACCGTCGATCCGATGCGGGTTTATTTCAGCATCAGCGAGCAATCCTATCTGGCCTTTTGCCGCCAATTCACCAACGCGGCGGAAAGAGGCGCCTACCGGTCGGAGATGGATTTGCAATTGATTCTTGCCGATGGCTCGACGTATCGATTTCCGGGCAAATGGCTTTTCACCAGCCGGCAGGTCGATGTCAACACCGGCACGCTGCAAATTGCAGGCGTCTTCCCGAACCCGGATTACATCCTCCGTCCCGGCCAATACGCGCTGGTGCGGGCCAAGACCGAGACGCGCCATGGCGCCATCCTTCTGCCGCAACGCGCGGTGATGGAGTTGCAGGGTTCCTATCAGGTCGCAACCATTGACGCGGACAACAAGGCCCACGTCAAATCGGTGACGGTCGGGGAACAGGTGGGCAATGATTGGCTGGTCGAAAAGGGCGTTGCCCCGGGTGAACGGGTTGTGGTTGAGGGCACGCAGAAGGCCAAGGAAGGAACGAAGGTGGATCCACAGCCGTATGACGCCTCAACGACCCATGGCGCGGCGGGTGTGACCAAGGGATGACCACGGCCTCATCGTAATGTACCGCTTTTTCATCAACCGTCCCATCGTTGCGATAGTCATCGCCATTCTCATGGTGCTGGTGGGCCTGGTTTCCATGACGACCCTGCCCATCTCGCAGTTTCCCAGCGTCGTTCCGCCTGAAGTCCGCATCCAGACCACGTTCGTCGGCGCCGACGCCGAGACCGTGCAGCAATCCATCGCCACCCCAATCGAGGAGCAGATGAGCGGGGTCGATAACATGAACTACATGTATTCGATCAACGCCAACAACGGCGTGATGCGCATGGTGGTCAATTTCGACGTCAAAACCGACCCGAACGTGGATCAGATGCTGGCCCAATTGCGCGAGCAGCAGGCCTCGCCGCAACTGCCCGCGGCAGTGCAGAATTACGGCGTGACCATCCTGAAGTCCCCGACGACACCGATGCTGCTGGTGGCGCTTTATTCGCCGAAGGGAACGTATGACGCGACGTTTCTGGCCAATTACGCCTACATAAATCTTGTTGACCAAATCACGCGGGTCAAAGGCATCTCCAACATCAACGTTTTCGGGGCGGGGCAGTACGCCATGCGTTTTTGGCTCAATCCGGATCAACTGGCAAAACTAAACATCACCGCCAGCGAGGTGATCGCCGCGATTAACACCCAAAACACGGTCAACCCCGCCGGGCAAATCGGCGGCCCGCCATCGCTGCCGGGGCAG
>JBKQUS010000052.1:0-8467 GCA_052325505.1 Limisphaerales bacterium | reverse complement strand
GAGCGCGCCGAGTGGCATCAATGCGCGGAGCCCGGCGGCGGAGAAACGAACCATTGGATGTCTTCATGGCCCCATCTTTACCACCGCCACCCGCCGATCAACAGGGGGACCCTCCTTTACCGCTTACTCAAGGACGGCGCAAGGCCCGTTTGGTCCGCGCCCTGAACGACAATGATATTTCCATTGTCGCCGGGGAGCCTTTGCCGTTGCCGGCTGCCGATGACGAATTGTTGGACAGCTATTCCAGGACGGTGTCGGGTGTGGTGGAGAAAGTCCGGCCCACCGTGGTCAACATTCGCGTTCGGCATTTCAGCGGCAGTGGACGGGACGGCAGGCCCGATTCCGCGGGCGGTGGCTCCGGATTCATCATCGCGCCTGACGGCTATGTCATGACCAACAGCCACGTCGTGCATGGCGCCGGCAGAATCGAAGTCGCGCTGGCTGACGGTCGCTCTTTCGGCGCAACCCTGGTCGGCGACGATCCGGAGACGGACCTGGCTGTCATTCGCATTAACGCCTCCCATTTGGTTCATGTTTCCTTGGGCGATTCCCGGGCTGTCCGCGTCGGGCAAATTGCCATCGCCATCGGCAGCCCGTTTGGATTTCAGCAAACCGTGACCGCCGGCGTGGTGAGTGCGCTGGGACGTTCGATGCGCTCCCAGTCGGGGCGGCTCATCGATAACATCATTCAAACCGACGCCGCCTTGAATCCGGGCAACTCGGGCGGCCCCCTGGTCAATTCGCGCGGCGAAGTCATCGGCGTGAACACGGCCATCATACTTCCGGCGCAGGGGATCTGTTTTGCCATCGCCAGCAACACGGCGGAGTTCGTGGCGGCGTGGTTGATCAAAGAAGGCCGCATCCGGCGCAGTTGGATTGGCGTTGCGGGCCAGGACGTGCCCATTCATCCGCGGGTTGTCCGCTTCCACAAGCTGGCCGTCCAGTCCGGAGCGTTAGTGGCGGGCTTTGAGCCGGGCAGTCCGGCCAGCCAGGCCGGGGTGCGCGAAGGAGACATCATCACCGGCTTCAACGGCGAACCGATTTTCGGGATTGACGATTTGCACCGCCACCTGGTTGCGACGGCGATAGCCGTGCCTGCGCGCCTCACCGTCCTTCGGCACACGGAGAAACTGGACTTGACTGTCACTCCTGAGGAACTGGCCCCGCCTGGCCGGCGGAATTAATTTCGATTTTCCATTCCAAGGCGGTTCGCCTTATACTGTTCGCTTGAATTTGAACCGCGCCGTGTTTCTTGATCGTGACGGGACGTTGATCCAGGAGAGGGAATATCTCTCGCGTCCCGATCAGGTCGCCGTCTTTCCCGGGGTGGGACAGGCGTTGCGCACTCTCCGCCAGGCGGATTTCAGATTGTTCATTGTCTCCAACCAATCGGGGGTTGGGCGGGGTATGTTTACGATGGAGGATGTGGCCCGCGTTCATGCGCGCCTGGAAGCGGAGCTTGCCGCGCAGGATGTGCGCATTGACAAAATCTATGTGGCCCCAGAAGCGCCCAGCGCGCCCAGCCGCGGCCGTAAACCGTTGCCGCAGTTTCTCTTCGAGGCCCGTGATCAATTTCAACTCGATCTGGCCCAATGCTACTTCATCGGCGATAAGCTGAGCGATTTGCAATGCGGCTGGAACGCGGGCGTGAAGAAGTCGATTCTCGTCCGGACCGGCTATGGCAGGGAGCTTGAGCAAAAGGACCGGCGACAGTTGGGTGAGGCTGTCATTGTGGATGATCTGGCTGCGGCGGCCGCCTGGATCCTGCAGGCGGAAGCGGCGGCTAAAACAGTTGCCACCCGATGAAGATTATTGGAATTATCCCTGCGCGCTACGGCTCGACGCGGTTTCCCGGCAAGCCGCTTGCGCTCATCGCGGGCAAGCCGCTCATTCAGCGCGTGGTGGAGCAATGCCAGAAGGCCAGGAGCCTGGACGAGGTGGTCGTGGGCACCGATGACACCCGCATTTGGGAGGTGGCGCAGAATTTCTGCCGGGTCGAAATGACCGCCCCGGAGCATGTCAGCGGAACGGACCGCGTCGCCGAGGTCGCGGCCAATTGCGCTTGCGACGGTGTGGTCAATATTCAGGGAGATGAACCGCTGATCGACCCGCGGGTGATTGACGCCGTGGCGGGCGCGCTGGCCGGTGAGGAAATGTCCACTGCGGCCACGCTGATCAAGGACGTTGCGGAATGGGACAATCCCAATGTGGTGAAAGTCGTTGTCAACGCCGCCGGCCGGGCCTTATACTTCTCGCGTCGAACCATACCGTATGTCCGGGACGCCGCCACGGGCGCGCAGCAATTGGCGGCGTTTCCATTTTTGAAGCATCTGGGCATTTACGGTTACCGGCGGGCGGCGCTATTGCGCCTTGTCAAGTGCAAAGTCTCGCCGCTGGAGCAGGCGGAGAAGCTGGAGCAATTGCGCGCCTTGGAGAACGGCCTGCACATCGCCGTTGTCAAGATGAATTATGACGGCGTGGGGGTCGATGTGCCGGCCGATCTCAAACGGGTCGAGCAGATATTGAAAAGAGCGTCATGAAATACATTTTTGTCACGGGCGGCGTGGTGAGTTCATTGGGCAAAGGCCTGACCGCCGCCGCCCTCGGCACCCTGCTGGAGGCCCGGGGGCTGAAGATCACGCTGCAAAAATTCGATCCCTACCTCAATGTCGATCCCGGCACCATGAACCCCTATCAGCACGGCGAGGTTTATGTGCTGGATGACGGCGCTGAAACGGACCTGGACCTGGGGCATTACGAGCGGTTCACCCACGTCAAACTTACCCGCATGAACAACCTGACCAGCGGGCAGGTGTATCAAACCGTTTTGGACAAGGAGCGGCGCGGCGATTATCTGGGCAAGACGGTGCAGGTCATTCCGCATGTCACGGACGAGATTCAACACCGCATCCAGTTGTTGGCCGAGCGAAGCAAGAGCGATGTGGTCATCACGGAGATCGGCGGCACGACGGGCGACATCGAGGGCCTGCCCTTTCTGGAAGCCATCCGGGAATTCGCCCTCCGAGTCGGTTACAACAATGCCATCTTCATGCACGTGACCTACGTTCCGTTCATCAAGGCGGCGGGCGAGTTGAAAACCAAGCCGACCCAGCAATCCGTCGCCAAGCTGCGCGAAATCGGCATCACGCCGCACATCCTGGTCTGTCGTTGCGAACGGCATTTGGACAAGGAATTGCGCGAGAAGATTTCCCTTTTTTGCAATGTTCCCTACGAGGCGGTCATCGAGGAGAAGGACGTCGAGCACTCCATTTATGAACTGCCGCTCATGCTGCAACGGGAGCGGGTGGATGAACTGGTCTGCAATCTCCTGCATTTGGACACGCCCCCGGCCAACATGTCCCATTGGCAGGAGGTCATCCGCAAGCTCATCGCGCCGCGCCATCGCGCGCGCATCGGCGTGGTGGGGAAATACATCGAGCTGCACGACGCCTACAAGTCCGTCTATGAAGCCATCATGCACGGGGGTGTGGCCAACGATTGCGCGGTGGAAATCGAAAAAGTCGAGGCCGAACAGATCGAAAAGTTTGGCGCGGAGAAAATGCTCAAGGGTCTGGGGGGGATTCTGGTTCCGGGCGGTTTTGGGGAACGCGGCATCGAAGGCAAAATCCTGGCGGCGCAATATGCGCGCGAGAAAAAGATACCGTATTTGGGCCTGTGTCTCGGCATGCAAATCGCCACCATTGAATTCGCGCGCAACGTCCTCAACCTCAAGGGCGCGCACTCCACGGAGTTTGACCCTCATTCGCCGCATCCTGTGATCGCCCTGCTCGACGAGCAGAAGAATGTGACTTGCAAGGGCGGCACCATGCGCCTGGGACGGCAGGCCTGCCAGTTGGTGCTTGGTTCCGCGGCCAATCATCTCTACGGCGCGTTTGTCGTCAATGAACGTCACCGCCACCGTTACGAATTCAACAATCACTACCGCGAGGCCTTTGAGAAGGCCGGCTTTATCGTCAGCGGCGCTTCGCCGGACGGCAAGCTGGTTGAACTGATCGAACTGCCCGGGCATCCGTTTTTCATGGGCAGCCAATTTCACCCGGAATTTCAAAGCAAACCCGACGCGCCCCATCCCTTGTTCAAAGCTTTTATCGCGGCTGCGCACGCCCAGTTTCATAACAAGCAGTTCTGAGGCGTTAGAGAAATTCCAGTTTGGTCGTGGCCGCTTCCGGGTCCCAGCCGCGCGGCGGTTTGCTGTTGATGGCCGCCACTTCCTTGATCGAAATCTGACGGCCCCGGGTCTTGGGGCTTTTGACCTCCACGTCCTCCGGCTGGCAGGTCTGCTGGTTGATTTTTTGGTAGGGCGCAGCCTTGTAACGAATGAACAACTCCCGCGGCGTGTCAGGCTCGAAGAATAGAATTTTAGATTTGGGCGGAATGCAGAAATATTCCTTGTTCAGAATCGTTCCGCCGAAAGTGAAGCGCTTGAGATAGGTCGCATCGCGATTGGTGTAAGCGAGGGTCATGACGCGCTCCCGCTCCGGCACCGCGCTGTAAACCAGGTCCGGCCCGACAAATATTTTCTCCTGCAAATCCGTCACCCGGTAGTGGCCGTCACGGAAAACGAGGAGGAGCTTGTCGAATTTCGTGCATTCGGATTTGAATTCCTCCCCGGAGACCTTGTAGCCGATGTAACCCGACTCTCGGTCATAAGCGACCTTGAAGGCCTTGAACGCGACTTCGCGGGCATCAACGTCGTCGTAGCGGCTCGATTTTGTCAGGCGCGGGTAAAGCGGACCGTATTTGGCCAGCAACGCCTCCAGATGGTGGATGGCGTATTTCGTCACGTTTCCCAAGTGCTTGGCCGTTTCCGCCAGATCGGCTTTGACCTTGTCCATTTCCTCGCGATGTTTGTTCATGTCGAACAGTGAAATGCGGCGGATGCGGACCGCCAGCAGCATTTCAATGTCCTCGGCGGACAAATCGCGGCGCAGTTGACGCCGGAACGGCTTGAAACCCTCGAGGACGGCCTGAGTCACCGCTTCATTGGTGCGGGACTGTTCGATTTTCTTGTAAATGCGCTCCTCGATAAAAATGCGCACGAGGGTCTTGTAATGCAGTTCCTGCTGCAATTGCTTCTCCTTCAGCTCCAACTCGCGTTTGAGCGTGGCCACGAGTTGGGCGGTGTTTTCGCGCAGGACGTCGGAAACGGTCATCTCCACCGGCCGGTTGTCCTTGATCACCACGATGCGGCTGGCGATGGTGACTTCGCAATCGGTGAAGGCGTAAAGCGCATCGGCCATTTGCTCGGCGCTCACCCCGCTGGGGGCCCGGACTTCAATCTCCACTTCTTCCGAGGTGAAATCGTTGATGCTCTTGACCTTGATCTTGCCCTTGCGCGAGGCGTCCTCGATGGACGCGGTCAGCGACTCAGTGGTCGTCGTGGGCGGGATCTCCTTGATCAGCACCGTCGAGTCGTCCTTGATTTTGATTTTGGCGCGCACCGTGACCTGGCCCGCGCCGTCGCGATATTCGCGCGCATCCATCAAGCCGCCGGTCTGGAAGTCGGGCAGCAGCTTGAACGGTTGCTTCTTCAAGATGGCAATCTGGGCCTCCAGCAACTCGGGAAAATTGTGGGGCAGAATGCGCGACGCCATGCCCACGGCGATTCCTTCCGTGCCGAGCATGAGCAGGAGAGGCAGCTTGCAGGGCAGGGTAACAGGCTCCTTGCCGCGTCCGTCATAAGTCGGCACGAAATCCGATATTTCATCGTTGAAAACTTCCGTGCGGGCCAGTTCCGTCAGCCGGCATTCGATGTAACGCGGCGCGGCGGCGACGTCGCCCGTGAAAATATTGCCAAAATTGCCCTGTCCCTCGATGAGATAGGATTTGTTGGCCAGGCCGACGAGGGCGTCGCCGATGGAGGCGTCGCCATGCGGATGGAACTTCATGGCGTGGCCGACGACGTTTGCGACCTTGATGAAACGACCGTCGTCCAAATCATGCAGCGCCCAAAGAATGCGCCGCTGCACGGGCTTGAGGCCGTCACTCAAATTGGGAATGGCGCGATCACGAATGACGTAGGACGCGTAATCCAGAAAGCTGCGATCCACCCGCCGGTGGAGGGGCAACTCGATTTTTCCTGGGACGAACGGGCGATGGGCCATGACCTCGACCTGCTCGGCTTGCACGTGCAGTTCGCCGTGGCCATTTTTGCCGTCTTTGGGCGGGGCAGGGGACTCGGGCGGCTTTGCCGGCGGCGGGCTGTCAATCGGCAATTCGGGTTGTTGAGGGGCATTCTTGCGTTTGGCTGCCATAAATCACCTTGAGTTTTCCAATTTTGCCTTCGTCGCGCAAGGCTTCAGAATCATCAGGCCGGTTCGACGAACGCCGGGGCGGCGGTCAATTCCCCTGGGGCGGGCCGGATGAACCGGGCCAGGCCGATGCAGGCGAGCACGCACGCCATTGAGACCAGGCCCGCCACTGGATAATGGGTGATCTCCTGATTTGGACCCTGCCCGATGATGCTGCCGCTGATCCAGGCGGCCAGGCCGCAGGAGAATTGCTGCACGGACGAATTGACGCTCATGAAGCCGCCGCGATAGCGCGATTCGACTGTCGCCGTCATCATCGCCATGGCCGGAACAAACCGGCCGGACATGCAGATCATGAGCAGCGTCGAGGTCGCCAGCGCGGCGAGCAGGGGAACGCGCGGCAGATTTGTCAGGATGAGGACTGGGACCGTGGCGGCCAGGGACATGATGGTGAAGACGCGGAGTTTCCCCGCGCGATCGGCCCAGCGTCCCACCCAGTTCATGCTGAAGAAGGTGCAGATGCCGCCTGTCAAGTAGATGAACGGCAATTGCTTCTCGGTCAATCCCACGTTGTACACCATGTAGGTGGCCAGGGTGGGGAAGATGGTGAA
This sequence comes from Limisphaerales bacterium, assembly GCA_052325505.1. Classification (GTDB taxonomy): domain Bacteria; phylum Verrucomicrobiota; class Verrucomicrobiia; order Limisphaerales; family Palsa-1400; genus DASRLE01. The sequence continues at coordinate 1,584 of JBKQUS010000052.1, read as the reverse complement.
GCCCGCGCACGTGAGCACCGCCATGAACACGAAGGCCATTTGATGGCTTGGCTCCATGAGGACGGCCCACATGCGCGCCACGGGATGTTGCTCACGGGCGTTCTCCAGATGACCGCGCAACGGCGGCACGAACCGGGCCACAGCCAGCAAAATCGGCATGCTGATGCCGGCGATGAAGTAAAACGGGACGTGCCAGTTAAAATCGTTGGCCAGCACCAACCCGAGCGGCACGCCGAAAATCGAAGCGACGGAGAAGGCGGACATCACCATGCCCATGGCCTCGCCGCGTCGGTATTCCGGGATGACATCGCCGACAACGGCAAGGATCACGGCGCCCGTCACGCCGCCGAACGTGCCGGCCAGGGCGCGGGCGGCTACAAGAAAGCCATAAGTGGGAGCCAGCGCGCACATGAGCGTGCCGACAGCGAATCCCAGATAAAGCCAGAGGAGGGCGGTCTTGCGATCAAAGCGATCGAGGAAAAACCCGGCGGCAATGCCGCTAATCCCGGCCGCGATGGCGTAGGACGCGACGATGATGTTGAACTGGGCCGGGGTAATGTGCAGAACGCGCATGTACTGCGGCCCGAGCGGCAGGATGATCAAGAAATCCAGGTTTGTGGTGAATTGGATGGCTGCCAGGAGCAGCAGCACCAATCGTTCGTTCTGCAGTTTCAATGCGCAAATTCCAATTTCGGTGTTTTGGGATGCAACCTCTAAAAGGAGCAAGTTAACATGGAATCGCGGCGGCGCGAGTGGAAAAGCGGGGTTCATGGGCTCAGGAGCAGCTCTCTGGCTGGTGGGGGATGGGATGAATATTTAACCACAAGGATCACAAAGGTCACAAAGAGCATCTCTCTGGCTGCGGGGTGATGGGAGGAATAGGATGGATGGGACCGATGGGAACGGAAGGATGGACTTCATGGACCGGGTGGACGGCATGGTCAGTGGGTTCTGGCTGCATAAAATCACTTTGATTCGCTTTGAGTTCGTCAGAGTGGGGCTGGCTGGACTGTGGCTTGTGGGCAGGCTTCATCTTCTTATGCGCCAATGACTTAGACCTGGCTGGCGTGGTTTTTTTGGCCTTTTTAACCGCTTTGACTGGCTTCGGCTTTCCGGGAGGGTCTTCCTCGCGCGTGTCGGTGGGCAAGATGTCCAGTTTTGCTTCCAGATTGCCTCCTTGGACAGCCAGGACATAAGCGGCGATTTTCCTGCCCAGCTTGCCCCCACCGTAGGCGGGAGCAAGAGATGGCACCAGCATCATGTCCTTAAAGGGCTGCACCAATCGCTGCTTCATCTCTTCCTTCTCCGCTTTCTGCTGTTCCTCCGACAGGCGCACACATTCCAGAGACTCGCGCCGGGCGCGGTGCATGCCGTGCTGCAATTGCACCACGCTGCGGCAGAGCCGGTTCAGGACCCGGGATTTGGCCTCGAACTTGGCGTCCACCTCACCGTCCCATTTGGCGATGAGAGTGCCGAAGCGGGCGGCCAGGACCACGGCCACGTCATCGGCCAGGACGCCTTGCCCAGTCTCCTCCTGCATGGCTTCGGCCAACTCCGACACGTCGCCGGCCTCCTGGCAAAGCT
>JBKQUS010000051.1:0-85348 GCA_052325505.1 Limisphaerales bacterium | reverse complement strand
GCCATTGCCATTATACTCCGGTCGCAAATTCTTTGTCGCGGCAGAGTTATTCACCGTCGGCTGCGGGGAGCTAATCCTTCGGGCTCTCCTCGCCGCCGGTTGAATAACTCTGGAAACCGTATCAGATCACATAGATCACAAAGATGGAAGGGGTTCTTTGTGTTCCTTGTGGTAAAAACCAGGTGGCCGCGAGAAGGCAGGAAGAAAAATTGACAGGATAAACGCCCCTGGACCCACAGGATGGCAGCGGGGACGGGTTTAGGAGAACCGCAGCCGAATTCCACCACGAAGGACACGAAGATCGCGAAGGCGCAAGGTCGGGAAAGGGAATTACCACAAAGATCAGAGGGATTTACCACATGGATCACATAGATCACAAAAAAAGGTCTCCTGTCTCTGTGTTCTTTGTGTTCCTTGTGGTAAAAAAGAGATGGCCGCGAGAAGGCAGGAAGAAAAATTGACAGGATAAACGCCCCTGGACCCACAGGATGGCAGCAGGGACCGGGTTTAGCCACAGACCGACACAGATTTACACAGTTGGGGCAGGCGGATTTTCACCACGACACGAAGGAGCAACCAAAGAGTTGGGTCGGAATTGAAAATTGGTCATTGAGAATTTCTCATTTGTCATTCGGAAAAGATGGCCGCGAAAAGGCGGTAACTCTGGGGTGGACGCCTGCAAGGGCAATGTGGCTTGCCAAATACAAATTTTGCCGGATAATTGAATCATGAGTGCGGTTGAAATCATTGAGCGGATCAAAGAACTGCCCGCGAACGAACAGGTGCGGGTCGCACAGTTCATCGCAGAAAACGGCAGTTTGGCCAAGTGCCGCCGATTTTCGGTCGGCACGGAAGGCGACGGTCTGCCCGTCATCCGCGCCAATGGCGGCACCATTACTTCGCAACTTGTTCACGAGATTGAAAGCCGGATGCCGTGACGCGATTGGTTGAGTTGCGCTGACCGCGTTGTGCGGACGGATCTGATGGCCGGCGCAAATCAGATCACCGACCGCTACCTTGTCGCGCTCGCCCGGCAACATGGATTCAGTCTGGCAACTCTCGATCAACCGCTGGCAAAAAGTTTTGCTGATGAAACGGGCTTGGTGGAACTGCTGCGTTGAAATGGTGGAGCAGAGTGGGATGGCCGCGAAAAAACGCCAAAGTTCGCAAGAGGGAATTTTGACAGGATGAACGCCCCTGGACCCACAGGATGGCAGCGGAGACGGGTTCAGCCACAGACCGACACAGGGAATTACCACAAAGATCAGAGGGATTTACCACATAGATCACAAAGATGGAAGGGGTTCTTTGTGTTCCTTGTGGTAAAAAACAGATGGCCGCGAGAAGGCAGGAAGTGTCAGGGGAATGTTTGACAGAGCTCTGAGGTCGTCCGTCAATGTTTTTTGTTGAGAGTTATTCACCATAGATTCTTCCATAGTTATTCATCGGCGGCAAGGTGAGCGCAGCGGATTCATCACCGCGGTTTTGCGCGCGGCCTGGAGCAGGGTGCTGCCGTGTTTTTTCAGGCTGCTGATATAGGTATTGGGGTCATAGGTTTTTCTGTCCCTCCAGCAAACGAAATAAATGCGGATGAGTTTGAAGGCCAGGGCCCGGACGGCGGCCTGATGTTTTTTGCTTTTGCGCTGGTGGTCATAATAGGCCCGCGCCCACGGTTCTGTTTTGAAGGCTTGGCCGGCATTTTCATGGAAGGTTTGCTTTCCGAACTTGGGACAGCGAAAACGCATTTGGACCACCTGACTCTGACCGCTGGCTTTGGTGACCGGGGCGATGCCATAGAGTTGCTGCACCTCTTGGGCGCTCTGGAAACGGTCACGCCGGGTGCCAAAGGCCACCAGCAAGCGCGGGGCCAGGGCCGGCCCGGCTCCGGGAAAACTGCGGAAAATGGGGGCATCGGGATGGGAGTCCATGGCGGTTTTGATTTCCTGGTCCAGGGTGGCGATGGAGTCGTGCAGGACTTCCAGCAGGCCCGCCAAAGTTTGCACGGTCAGGCTGGCCGGAACAATCAGCGCCGGATCGGTGGTTAAAGCCACGGCGCCAGCCAGGGCGTCCAGACGGGCTTGGAGTTTTTTGGCGCTACGGCAATTGTGGCCGTAGAAGAAGGCACGCACCTTATGGGCGCCGGCTTTTTGCAGGGCTTCCAAGGTGGGCCATTTTTTGAGAAAGGCCGCGGCCAGGGGCACCGTAAGGTCATCCAGCAGGGTGTGGGCCAGGGGATAATACATTTTGAGTTCGGCGTGCAACTGGTTGACCAATTGGGTGCGCAGATCAACCAGGGAGCGCCGCTTCTCCACCAAGCCGGCCAGTTGGCGGGTCGGGACGGTGTCCGGGCAAAGGGGTTTGAGTTGATCCATGTAGTGACGCAGGTATTGTTCCAACAACAAGGCGTCGGAGCGGTCGTCTTTGGCCCCGCTGACCCGAAAGGAGTCGCGGTAACTGGACAGCGCTTTGGGATTGACGGGGAAGACGGTGATGAAGTCGTAGGCCAGGAGGGCGGAAAGGACCGGTCCGCGCGAGGTTTCAATGGCGAAGGCGACGGGTTGGTTGTTAAACCGGGCGCGGAGCTGGGCGATCCATGAGTGCAAAGCCTCTGACTGCTGGTCCAGAATGAGGTGTTCGGGTTTGCCTCCGCCGGCGGGCTGGAGCCAGAGGTCATGGTGGGCGTCAGCCCAGTCCAGGCCGATGGTGGCGGCGAATTTTTTTTGAGTTTGCATGCGATTGTTTTTGATTCAGTTTGTTACCGGGCACACGGGCCTGGACGGATGGAAAACCTTATAGTGGTTCGTCACCGCAAAGAGAGATTGCGGGCGAAAGGCTCTTGAGAATTCCTTTGCGTCAAGGCACTTGGCCCGGAGCGAAACTCTGTCAATAAACGTCGAGCGTTTAGGATGAACCATTCGTCTTCCGGGCCAAGCGCGCCCACCCTTTTCGAGGTGAAATTTGAGTTTTTCACAAATCAATTTGGCCGTCGCGGCAAAGTTATTCACCGCCGGCCGCGGTGATGAATCCGCTGCGCTCACCTTGCCGCCGATGAATAACTTTGGAAGACCTATAAGGATGAACACCCCTGGACCCACAGGATTGAAGCCGGGAAGGTTTTGGCCACAGACGAACAGATGGACACAGATTCAGGATTTCTGACGGCAGATTGATACCTAGGTCTGGAAAACTCATACCCTCGCTACAACCCTGATACTCAAGGGTTTAACCAGCAACACGATCCGCAACAGAGCCGTAACATGTTTCGGGTGTCAGTCAGTTCGCGGCACGCTGGCTACCAAAAATATGCGCCCCAGGGTTGGAGTATCTCAGGGGCGGATGAATTTGAAACGGGCGGCGGGTGAATCGCTACGCTTTTGGGACGCGCAATTAAACAGGAATGTGAGGCGTAGCTTTTCACCCGCCGCCCGTTTGGGATTTTCCCGCCTCAAGATTTCTGAATTCGCGCCGACTGAAACCTTGCCGACGCGCTGGAGGAGTCGCTGCAAAATACCGCCTCAAGATTTCTGAATTCGCGCCGACTGAAACCCCCACCCCTACCAACAGCCTCATTTTCCGCTGTGAATTGCCGCTGTTGGCGAGCGATACAGCATCGAGGCATTTCCAATAAGTCTGTCGGCAGAGTCTTCATGCGTTAGAGCTTTGCTTTCAATCGTTTAATTCGTGCGAGCGTCCTTGCGGACGGGCGCCAGCATTTCAGCGCTCGCGCCCGCATAGCCGCAATCAGGCGCAGTCGTTCGCGATTTCAAAAATCAAGGTTAGCCAATGGCGGAAGCTAACTGGTCGGTGGCGGAGGCCGAAGCTTTGTTCGCCGGGAGATATTCAACGCCTTTAGGGAAAAAGTTGCAAGCCTGAAAATCAAATTATTGTCACACGGGAGCGCATTTCGTAGGGCAATCCCATCGCCTCTATGATAAGGCTGGCGTCGTTTGTGCTGGGACCGAGAGAGACAAATAAAACCTGGTTCTCGTCGTGGTTCAACAAGCCCTGAAGTTCGGCCTTCAATTTGGCCAGACGCAAATCGTCCATTGGACATTCAAAAACGGAGTATTGCAGGCGCGCGCCAAAGCCTTCCAGCGAGCGTGCCACTTTGCGCAACCGTTTCGGGTCGCTGATGTCGTAGCTGACCAGGTAGCGGATGCGGCTCATCGCGTGGTGAATCCATGATAGGTCAGCGCCTCGCCGCGCACGAACCGCCACAATTGACGCGCCTGCACTTCCAGCATCCGGCGATAGGCCATTTTGTAGCTGAATTCCGGGTGGCTCACTTCCGCGTCGAGCCGGCGAAACCACGCTTCCCAAAACGGCTTTCTTCCCCGGTCATTCAAGAAAGTGCCGTTCGCGCCGCGGATGAAATCTTCCGGGCCAAGTTCGCCGCGATTGATCAGGCTGATGGCCACGCTGTCGGCAATGAGCGGGCGGAATTCCTCCATCAAATCCAGCGCCAGCGCCGGGCGTCCGTAGCGCGGCTGGTGCATGAAACCAAGAAACGGGTCAAGCCCGACGGAATGGCAGACGCCCGTGAGTTCCTTTGCCAGCATGGAATAGCCGAGTGAGAGCAGCGCGTTGACCGGGTCGCGCGGCGGACGGCGATTGCGTCCGCGCCAGTCAAATTTCCAATCCTCGCGCTGTTTCAACATGGACTCGAACTGTTCGAAATAAAGCGCCGCCGCGCTCCCTTCAAAGCCGAGCAACGTGGTCAAATCCCGCGCCGAATCGGTCGCGTCGCGAAAGCCGGCCATCAAACTCAACACCCGCTCCGGCGCTTCGCCGTTGCGCATGAGCATCACGCGCTGGTTGTGGATTTTGGCTCGAATGACCTCGCGCGCCAGTTGCAACCGCACGCCGGGCAATTCAAACAGCCGATACTGTCCGCGCCGGGCGTCAACCCCGCTGGCGGGTAATCCACGCAACAAACCGATGAACCGTCCCGCCGGTGAAAAATACGAAACATCAATCCCAAGTTCCAGGCACGTCTCGGCGGCCTGCGCCGTCATTTGCACCGCGCCGTAACAATAAATCGCCCGCACCTGCTGGCCGGGGATTTTGCGCGCGTCCTCGCCTTTCACGCTGACAATCAACTCCTCGCCGCGCTGGCCGATTTGTGCGCCGGGCGTTTGCACCACAAGCACCTCGCCGTCATCCCCGCCGGGGCGGGGCGGTTGCAAAGTGGGTTCCTTGTCCGTGGACTCGGCGGCAAAATCCAGCGCCTCCAAAATCTTGTCGCGCAGGGAATCTTCCGATTCGCCGGCGAAGCCGAATTGAAGCTGCCCTTCCGGCGTGGTTTCCTTGCGGCGTTTCGCCCACCAAAGCGATTCATTCGGCAGACAAATCGGATACGCGGAGCAATACAGACAACGCGCGTCGTTTTTCAACGGCGGCGGGCAGCTTCCGCTGTTGGCAACGGCTCTGGCTTCGGTGATCGCGTTGCGAACCTTCTGGAAAAGTTCCTCGCTGAAATCCACCGGCACGCGCCGTTTATCCGCCGCGTAATAAATCGCGCCGCGAACCGCGTTGACGCCATGCTCGCGCAAAAGCAGCGCGTGCGCGGCGACTTGCATGGCATCCGGCTCCTTGGCAACGCGTTCGCCCTCGGCATCGCGCCGGGCCGAGCCGCGCTTGTAATCAATGATCTCCGCGCCATCCGGCCCGCCTTCGACAATATCCACCACGCCGATAAGGCCGAGCGACTCGCTTTCCAGGCGCAAACTGCGGAGCTTCGCGCCTTCCGGCAAACCAAGCTCCTTTGGATTATCCAGTCTGGACGGCGCATCCACATTGCGATGGGCATGAGAACCGGCCACCGTATCCGCGTTCTCCTGAAAAATGTTTTCAACCCACTGGAAATAAAACAGTCGCGGACAATAGATGAAGTTGTGAAGCCGACGCACCGGTAAAGGTGGTTGTATTTCAAGACCGCCTTGGGTTTGGACCGGGGCTTCGCTCATGCGGTTTTAAGTTAGGGGGTTATCTTCCTCGCCACCGGAAGTTTTGAGGCGTGGCTTCTCCATTCGCCGACGATTGATTTCTGAACATCGTTTCCACTGGAATGCCGGACTGTTGACGTGCTTCCATAATCCCGGGCCGGATGCGTATGGGAACCCGCCATCATGTGCCAACTCGATGATTCGTGACAACGGAGCTTCATTTGTTGGAAGTGCAAATCTCCTCGCCAGTGAGGCACCCATCCCTTCACGGCGCTTCCCTTGCTTTTCGACGCAAGTCCACACTGCGGAAATCCTATCAAGCTGTTTGGTCATGGGGCTATCAGGCGAACGACCTAGCGACGCCAATGCTACGATGTAATAATTCACCGCGTCCTGAAACAATTCGTGGTGCTGCCAGAGGATGTCTTGCCAGTTTGGGAGCGGTTGCCACGGGTTTTCCTTGTCGCCCGGATTCGGAATTTCAACCCGGCTGACGCGGCCTTGGTAGATTCGGTTCATGCCCGTTATTTCTCCGTTTTGGTGTTGTGAGGGACATTAGACCCGCCCTCGCACACAGGGCGAGAACATTTTTGAGCCTTTCCAGCCACTGCGCTGCTGGCTTATGCAGCCCCGGGAAGGGGATCAAACTTGTTTGACGACGCCCCAATAGACGTCCAGGCGCCTGGCCAGGTAGAGGTACACCGCTTTGACCAGCACTTTGGCCTCCAGTTTCTGGCCGGTGGCGATGATCTCGCGCAGGGTCGCGTTGGGATGGATGGTGGTGGCAGCTTGGGCGATGATGGGGCCTTCGTCCAAATGCATGCTGACGAAATGGGCCGTGACACCGATAATTTTGACGCCATGCTCGTAAGCCTGACGGTAGGGTTGCGGGCCAGGAAAACTTGGCAGCAGGGAAGGGTGGATGTTGATGATTTTGTTTTTGTAGCGCCAGACGAAGTTGGGCGACAGGATCTTCATGAACCGCGCCAGGACGACAAAATCCACTTCGTATTCCTCCAGCACGCGCAAGGCGCGCTTTTCCGCCGCCGTCCTGTCCTGCCACGGAATGAAGACAAACGGCAGCTTTGCCTTTTTGGCCAACGGGGCCAGGTCGCGCCGGTTGGAGATCATGACGGCCGGGTCGGTTTTGAGGCGGCCGGATTTGAGGGCGGCCAGCAACGCCTCGGCGCAATGCGGTTCGCCGGTGACCATGATGGCCATGCGCTGGCGGCGATTGGGGTCGGTCCAGCGCACTTTGATTTCCATGCCGAGCTGTTGGGCGAGTTTGGCCAGGCCGGCGGTGATGGCGGAGCGGGAGGAGGCGCGACCGGGCCAGGAGGCCTGGAGCGTCATGCTGAATTGGCCGCGGGTGACTTGTTCTTCGAGCGCCTCGATGTTGGCGCGTTGTTCGAAGAGGAAATTGGTGATGCGGGCCACGACACCCGATCTATCGCGGCCAATCACCGTAAGAACTGCAAAGTCTTTGCTTGTCAAACTTGCGGTTTCTGGGCTTTGCCGCCGTCCTGGGCCGTTTGCTGCGGGGACAGTTTGTAGACGGCTTCGCGCATTTCCTTGCCGGGCTTGAATTTCACTATGGCGCGGCGGGGGATCACCACGTTCTTGTCCGGTTCATTCGGGTTGCGCCCGATGCGCGATTTGCGCACCTTGACTTCGAACACTCCAAAATTGCGCAGTTCCACAGTGGCGCCTTTCGCCACCGCATTGGAGATATGATCAAGAGTGCTCTGCACGACCTTGAGCACTTCTTGCTGAACCATGCCCGTTTCTTCGCTAATGTTGATTACCAGATCACGTTTAGTCATAGGCTTTTCACCTCAAGTACCTCATCGGCCTGACGACGGCTTAAGCATTAAGGCTCAAGCCCTTAGGTCTAGATAACAGAAGAACTCTAGGGCAACTCATCACCACGGTCAAGTGCCATGATAGAATAAAAAATATAATTTCGTACGTGAAACCCCTAGACATTTTTAGCTTTCGATGACGCCAATTTCCACCGGCTCGACTTTGATGCCCTGTTTTTCAAGCCATTGAATGGCCGCGTTCAGGTCCGGTCGCTGCCCGCTCAATTCCAGGCAGACAATGCCGATTTCGTCCGTGACGCTGGCCTGGCGGACATTGGTGACGACAGGGTATTTGCGGGCCAGTTCCCAGATGGTCGGGTTGGTGATGAGTTTCGGGGGGTACATCAGCCAGAGGCGCAACTGGACGGGCGGCGCGGCGTGGCGGGCTTTTGCGGCGGGTTTTTTCTTCATGCGCATTCCTCCTCAACCTCCGGCAATGGCGGGAATGATGCTGATCTCATCGCCGTCTTTCAACGTGGTTTCCTGGTTCTTGAGGAAGCGAATGTCTTCCTCGTTGACATAGACATTGACAAAACGGCGCACGCTGCCGCCCTCGTCGGTCAAACGTTCCTTGATGCCAGGGTAGCGGCTTTGCAGCTCGGCAATGGCGGCGCCGACCGTGGCGGCGGTAACTTGAACAATTTCTTCGTCGTGCGTCAGCTTGCGCAGCGGTGTTGGAATGCGAACTTTTATTGGCATATTGAATTCATTTTGGGTCAGGGGTGGGTCGGCACGCGGGTGTCGGCGTCGAGCAAGGCCTCAAACTCGCGCAGGCTCGGCTTGATTTCGCGCGTGTGTCCGGTGTGGCCGGTCATCGCGTCGAGGGTCTTGAGTCCATTGCCGGTGATACAAAGCACGGCGGAAGCATCGGCTGGAATGGCGCCGGAGGCAATCAATTTTCCGGCCACCCCGACGGTCACGCCGCCGGCGGTTTCGGCAAAAATGCCTTCGCACTCGGCCAGCATTTTGATGCCTTCGCGAATCTGGTCGTCCGTCACGTCCTCGCTCGATCCGTGAGTGTCTTTCATCACTTTCAAGGCGTAAAAGCCGTCAGCCGGGGTGCCGATGGCCAGCGATTTGGCGATGGTATTGGGCTTGACCGGCTTGAAGAAATCCAGGCCCGCTTTTTGGGCGGTGGAGATGGGCGAACAGCCGGTGGCTTGTGCGCCGTGGATGTGGTATTTCGTGTCCGGCGCCAGGCCGAGCTTGATGGCTTCCTGGTAGCTCTTGTGGATTTTGGTCAGCAACGAGCCGGAGGCCATGCAGACGACGGTATGCTGCGGGACGCGCCAGCCGGATTGTTCGATGATTTCGAAACCCATGCTCTTGGAGCCTTCCGCGTAATAGGGGCGCATATTGACGTTGACAAAGGCCCAGGGATATTTGCCCGCGATTTCCGCGCACAGCCGGTTGACCTCGTCATAATGGCCTTTGATGCCAATGACGTTGCCGCCGTAAATCAGGGAATTGATCACCTTGCTGTGTTCCAGATCCGACGGGATGAAGACATAGGCTTTGAGGCCGGCGGCGGCGGCGTTGGCGGCGACGGAATTGGCCAGATTGCCGGTCGAAGCGCAGGCCACCGTGGTAAAGCCCAGTTCCTTTGCCCGGCTGAGGGCGACGCTGACCACGCGGTCCTTGAAGGAAAGGGTGGGATAATTCACGGTGTCATTCTTGACCCACAGTTCGCGAATGCCCAGGCACCGGGCCAGACGGTCGGCCTTGATCAAAGGTGTGCAACCCACCTCGAAGCCGACGGTTGGGTCGCCCTCGATGGGCAGCAACTCGCGGAAGCGCCACATGTTCCTGGGGCGCGACTGGATGGCGGCCCGGGTCATGGTCCGCCCGATGCGCTCGTAATCGTAAGCGACTTCCAACGGCCCGAAGTCATATTCGCAAACGTGATTGGCGGTCAGCGGGTATTCCCGTCCGCATTCGCGGCATTTGAGCGCCTTCATGAATCCGGCATGTTTATGCATACTTTTCTTTGACGCGGGGCAAAAAAAGCCCCTTCACATTGCGAGAAGAGGTTCCAATTCAACAAACTCTTCTCATCTTTTCCCGGTCAACCGGCAGGAAACGGCCTGCCGGCGTCCGGGCTGGAATTGGCACCTGGCGCGGCCGATTGAGAGGCCGCCGGTTGCCGTGGTTTCATAGGGCCAGTCCCTCCACCACTCTGAATGAGATCCGTTATATCAACGAATACGGATAGATTGATTCATGAATCTGCAAATGTCAACCCCCAAAATGCAAGAAATTACAGAAACTTACTGCCTGGCGCTGTTAGTGCCCGCGGGTTGGGGGGTGGAGGGCTTCACTTCCATCGCTTGTTTGGCGCCTTTCATGATGTCTTCAGCCGGGATGATTATGGAAGTCATGTACTCGCGCATGGAGCGGCTGCTGCTGTCGCCGGCGTTGACGGCGCGCGTGACGAACAGCCCCACGATTTTGCCGTTGAGGGCGAAGGCCGGACAACCAAGCGAGATGGCGCCGCCGCTGGCATCGGTAACATAATAAGTGCGGGGCCGGCGGACGACGGCAGACACGCGCTCCACGGAGGCTGCGTAGCCCCGGCCTGCGGCGCGGTTCAACCGGCTCAGGACGACCAGCGACTCGAGCAGGTCCGCGGGAGAGGATTTGCTGAAATCGATCGAGGCCATGGGCGCGGACGGCTTGGTTTTGGGCCTGATGTAGGCCAGATCGAGGTCCTTGTCGCGCAGAATGATTTCGGCGGGAAGTTCCGTTCCGTCGTCCAGCAGAAGTTTAATGTCAGTGACTTCTGTTTCAATCTTGTATTTGTCAGAAAGCTGGTGATAGAGATCGGCCGGGTCCACCGAGGACAGAGCCAGGACGGCCAGGCCCGACGGGTCGAGGACGGTGCCGCTGACATCGGTTTTGGTCTCGGCCGGCTCGGAGGCGTGCGCGCCGGATGAGTAGGTGGTTTTGACCACGGCCTCGATGGTGACGACGGCGTGCTGGCTGTTGGTGAAGATTTGGCGGCCCTTGTCGGCAAGGTCGTCGGCGCGGGCAGTCGCGGCCAGCAGGGCCGCCAGGACAAACATCAGATGGCATTTATTTTTCATGGGATTGTTTCGGATTATTGTGGTTTGTTCCAGTCAGGCTCCAATTCAAGCCAAGCATGGTGAACGCCCCGGAGGACTTTCATTTGCAGGGCGGGTTTGCGTTGCGCGGCGATCTTTTCCATGATCGACCGCAATGCGTCCACGTTGCCGACGGACAGGCCGTCCACTTCGACAACAAGGTCGCCGACCTCAAGGCCCCCCAACTCGGCCCAACTACCCGGTCTGATCTCGTCGATCAATGCCCCCTGCTGGTTTCTGTCCCACTGCTCATCGACAGCGTCGAAGAAGGAGACGTTGCGGGAGGTGAACTCGAAGTCATCGTTGCTGTACTTTTTCATCTCGCGTTGCAGTCGCGGCGAGCGTTCCAGTTCAACGGGGATCTTCAGCGGCTTGAGATCGCGCAGCACGGATAATTCGACCGTCTTGCCGACGTCGTATTCGCGGATGAGGCTCGAAAGCTCGTCCTCGTTTTCGGGACGCGATGCGGTGAGCTTTTCGCCGTCCACGGCCAGGATGAAGTCGCGTGGTTTGAGGCCGGCTTTTTCCGCCGTGCTGCCCGGGTAAACGCGGCTGATGTAGAACCCATTGAGATTGGGCCGGCGCAGTTGGGCGGCGATTTCGCGGCTGATGACGCGCGTCTCGACCGGCAGCCAGGCCTTGGTGACCTCCAAGCCGGGGTCTTTTTCCTCTTCGATGCCGACCCGCACGACAGTCAGATACTGCGCTGACCGGCGCTCGAAGGAAGCCAGGACCGGTACGGGATCGTTCTGGTGTTCGGAAATCTTGTGTGTCAGCTCGACGAGGTCCTGCACGGAATCAATCGGAGTGCCGTTGACCCTGACCAGCACGTCGTTGCTTTGGAGAGGCGGCTTGGCTTCGCCGGCAGGACCGCCCGGCCTGACCGAGGTGACGAGCACACCGTTGAGATTGGATCGCTTCAATTCGCGGGCCAGGAGGAAGGAAAAGTTCCGCGCCGTCAGGCCCCACGGCTTGATTTCCTGCTCGGGAGGGAACATTTCGCCGCGCTCGACGGGGAAGATCGAAGCGCGAATTTCGTTGCTGCCGCGGCTGACCAGCGCCTCCGCCGGTTTGCCAATGGGCAAACTGGTGGCCAGCGCCATAAAATCAGGCATCTGTTCGTCGAAATGTACGTTCAGCGGCTTGCCAGCCAGGCTCAACAGAATGTCGCCCGGCAACAAACCCGCCTTGGCCGCAGGCGAGTGGTCCTGGACTCCGGCGATCAGGACGCCGCGGGCGGACTTCCATTCCTTGAAGAGGGGCTGCGGATCAATCCCCAACCAACTGCGGGTGATCTTGCCGCGGGCGATCAGGTCAAATGCGACGGTTTTGGCCAGATTGCCGGGGATGGCGCCGCCGAGGCCGAAACTGATTTCGTTGATGCCCACGATTTCGCCGCGCAGATTGCAGAGAGGGCCGCCGGAATTGCCCCCGTAAATGGCCGCGTCATGACCGATCCAGCGCACCAGCGAGCCGACGTCCTCGCCGTCGAGTTGAAACCGGCCATATTCGCCCCAAAAGCGGGGCATAATCATTTGAGTGTTGCTGATGATACCCAAGGTGACGGATTGCGAGAGGGCCATGGGGCTGCCCATGGCCAGGACTGGATCACCGACCTGTAAGAGGCTGGAGTCGCCGAAAACAGCCGGCGTGAAGAGGCGCTTGTCTCCGGGTTTAAGCTTGATGACCGCAATGTCCGTCAGCGGATCGGTGCCGATCAGCTCCGCTTCGATCTCCTCGCGGTTCCACAGCGTGCAGAAAATGCGGGCTGTGTGGCCGGCCACATGATGATTGGTGATAATGTAGCCGTCTTTGGTGATGATGACGCCGCTCCCCACTTCCTGCCTTTTGACTTCGCGCCCGCCATGGAACTCGATTGAAACAACGCGGATGCGCACCAGCGCCTGGCGGACCTTGTCATCTGCGGCCTCGATGAAGGCGCGCAACTCGGCGGGGGAGGGGGGGCTGTGTTTGGAAGCCTGACCGGGAGAGGCCAGCAGCAGCAGTGATGCGCCCGCCAGCGTAATGAGGCGGCGGCATTTGATCGTGTGGGGCAAATTCACTGCTTTCTTATATCGCAATCCGCGGTCGTATCAAACAAATCTTCATACTTGCGCGATTGCCGTTCTTGCCATCACACTGCCTTCCAATATGAAACGCCAAATTCTTTGCATCCCTGTGCTGATCGTTCTGTCAGTCATTTTTTTCGCCTGGTTGTTTCTGCCGGGCGCGCGTCGCGCCACGGCGGCTGACACCAATGTGCCGGCCAATACCGCGCCCGCTGCGCCTGTCGCGCCGCCTTTGGAAGTGGCGGACCGGTTCATGCTGGCTATTCCCAAGGCGGGCCTGGGCAAGGATTATCAGTTCACGGCCTCGGTCATTCCCCAGGAATGGGCCGCCACCAGCACCGGATTGGCGGGCAAGATTGTCCGTTTCGAGTTGTTCCCCGATGGCGTGGACATGTATGAATCGACACTGGGTTTGCTGGTGACGGAAGATCTGCCGGCGCGCCGGTTGCTGGCCTCTTTTCCCATCGTGCGTCAGGACGACCAAAAAGTGGTGGTGGATTTTAACAAGGGGATGCGCCGGGTTTTCACGCAGGCATGGGTGAGCGAAGGCGACTTGAGTCTCTATGAGCGCGATCAAGTGCTGGAAGTGCCCGAGAGCCGCGTCTTTGACGTGCGCCAGGACAAGGACCGGTTGATCATCCGCCAAAGCGTGCAGGCGCGGAGCCGCGAATACGACGAAAACCTGGAATCGCGTTACGAGATGCGCTATTTCCTCTCGCCTTACAAGCGGGCCGCATTCGAGGGCAAGGAAGAGGAAGCACCGTTTTACCGCTACGTCCGGTACTTTGAAACGGAGGGGCAGATTGAGCCGGTGACCGGGCGCGTTTCCTCCCGCATTGCCCGCTTCGATCTTCGTCAGCCGCTCCTTTTCTATTATTCAGCCAACACGCCCAGCAATTACGTGCAAGCGGTCAAGGACGGCATTCTCTATTGGAATAACGCCATGGGCAAAGAGATCGTGCAAGTGAAGAAGGCGCCGGAAGGCGCCACCGCGCCGGATGCCGATTACAACATCATCCAATGGGTGCCGTGGGACAACGCGGGGTTTGCCTACGCGGACGATCTGATGGACCCGCTGACGGGCCAGTCCGAGCACGGCCAGGCTTATATTACCAGCGCCTTTGCGTTTATGAGCAAGGCCCAGGCGCGCATTCTTCTGCGCAGCATGGAGGAGATGGCCGAGCCCAAGAAGGACGACAAGAAAGCAATCCCGCCGTTGCACAAGGCCGTGCCGTTCCTGGGTTCCGGCCCCAATTGCGACATCGACCCGGCCGAATTTGCGCGGCAAATGGCCGTCGGCCTGAAGGAAGTGCTGGCCAGCGACGAATTGACTGATGCCGCCGTGCTGCGAGTGTCGCAAGATTACGTGCGCGAAGTTGTGGCGCACGAAGTGGGCCATGTGCTGGGCTTGCGCCACAATTTCGCCGGCAGCCTGGCGGCCTCGCTGCCCGAAAAGGAACTCGACAACTGGTTCAGGGATTACATCGCCGGCAAGCCCCTGGACGCCTACACCAATAAAATCACTTCCGCTTCCGTCATGGATTACAACGTGTTCAAATCCGGTGCTTTCATTGGCTGGCGCATGCGCCTGGTGAAGGAGGCGCTGCCACATGACCGGACGGCGATTACCTGGGGTTATTTTGACAACACCGAAGTGCGGGATAAAAAGCTTCTCTTTGGCACCGATCAGGACACGATGCGCTACGGCGATGTCCGCCGGTTCGATTACGGCGAGGATCCCGTGGTGGGCGCTTACAATGAGATCGCCCAGATCATCAATCTCCTGCCCAACAACGTCATCGAAACTTTCATTCGCGCCCGCGCCCCGCGCAATCCGCACGACCGGATCCCGCTGGAGCAAGTCAATCTCAGGTGCGCTCCCTACGCGAGGATGCTGGCGGGCCAGTTCGAGGACATCCTCATCTGGTTCAAGTCCGGGACCCGTTCGCTTCGTGTCGAGAATAAATTTGACTTCATCGGCGACCTGAACCGCAAGGAACGGCTCCAGGCGCATTGGGAATATCTGACCAACCAGATCGAGCGGCTGGGCGGTGTGGATCGCGCGGCCTTCTCGTTCATGCCCGTGGACTTGAAGTTGGAGCTGAAATCCACCAACGATAACCCCACCAACGCGTTTGTGGTCGAACGCCTCAACGCCACGAATCTGACCGCCAGGTTGCAGAAGCTTATCACCAACGCCAATTACTCAACGTTCGTCGGACTGGACGACAAGAAATACAGTTTCGCCAAGGAGGAACGGGAATTGATCGTCAAACGCGGCCAGAAGTTTTTCGAGGAAATGGAGAAGGAGGTCATCCGCCAAGTTTGCCAGCGCCTGACCAACGCCGCGCGCGACCTGGATTTCGAAGCCAACGGGCACGTCAGCGACGATGACGCCCTGGCCAAATTGGACCAGCGCATCATCGATCTGGCCAAACTTGTCATCACAACCCAGGACGAAACCAACCGAATCGAAGGCAAGGAGGACAAGCAAATCGTTTCGGTGCCTCATTTTAAATACGAACAAGCCACGCGGCTGGACGCCGCGCGCATGTTGGGGCCGTCAACCGGTTCTTACAAAGGGTGGGCCGACGATGCCAAGTCGGATATCAACGACGCGCTCAAAAAGGAAGTCGATACCGCTCTGGGTTTGGACCATTACAAGGATTTCAAGCCGTCGGCCTTGTCCCGCCCATTGGAGGAGTGGTATCAGGAGCAGCAGGAAATCCTGGCCTTGCTCCCGGCCGCGCCGAAATAGGGAGATGAGAAGCATGGCTCCTGATCACCGTTTACTTTTCAGAAAGTATTGATACGTTTCGGCCATGCGTCGCTTTGCCGCCAGTTTCGCCCTGATCGCTTTTCTGCTGTCAAACACCGTGGTTGTGGCGGGCGGTGGCAGGGTCTGCAAGGTCCTGCCACAATTCCTGGACAAGAAGGGCCGCCAGTCCCTCTCGCCCAGTTTGTATGAGAGGGACGCTTATCAATTCTATCTTCGCAAACACGCCGGGTTGCGCAAGAGCCTGCGCGTGGAAGTGCTGTGGAAGGCCAAAGGGGTCGATTGGGAAAAGACCAGATTGCGCGCCGAACTGCGCGGACTGCGCACCAATACCCTTGAGACCATCACCCTGGAGCAGCCTGTCAAGAAGAGCGGGTTCCTGGGCAGTTGGGCTGAATTCACCGTGGCCGGGGACGACTTTCAGAGATTCGGCGAGCTGGTGGCGTGGCGCGTCACCCTTTGGGAAGGGGACCGGCAATTGTCCGAACAGGAATCCTTCCTCTGGTCGGGCGTTCCGGCGCGTTAGCTTCGGAGGCGGTTGGGATTAGATTGCGCTGGCATCTTCCGCCATGTACTCTTGGCGAAATGCAGGCAATCGAGCAGGAGAATGCAGGGCCGTCCGGGCACTTTGGCCAGGAGTTGCAGTATTATTGGAAGAAGTTGCCGGATGGAACGGTTTTTCTGGGGTTGTTGGCTGCTTGGAGCCTGCTGTTCCATTACTTTGGCTGGACATCGGCCCTGGCTGGGCGGAACGGTTCGTTATTCAGTTGGATGTGGGACAAGTGGACCGATCCCGCCAATGACGCCAGTCATGGGAAGTTGATCCCGTGTGTGGTGCTGGTCCTGCTCTGGCTCCGGCGCCAGCGGCTGATTGACTCCATCACCGGGGTGTGGTGGCCGGGTTTGGCCGGACTGGCGTTTGCCCTGGCGCTGCATGTGCTCGGTTTTGTCGTGCAGCAGCCGCGCGTCTCCATGGTGGCCTTGTTTTCCGGGGCTTGGATTCTGACGGGGTTGGTGTGGGGACGGGGGACTTTGAAGGCCAGTTTTTTCCCGTTCTTCATTTTCGCCTTTTGCGTGCCGATGGGGGGGACATTTGCCCAGGGTTTGACCCTTCCGTTGCGTCATTTCGCGCGCGACGGCGCGGCCTTCATTCTCAGCGACGTTTTGCAAGTGCCTGTGCAACTCCTGGGCAGCACAAAACTTGCGGGAGCCTACGGGAGTTTCGATGTCGCTGCCGAATGCAGCGGCATCCGAAGCTTCATCGCGCTGCTGGCGATTACAACGATCTTCTCGGTCATGACCATGAGAGCGCCGTGGAGGCGGGCGCTCATGATTGTCTCCACCATACCGCTGGCCCTGATTTGCAATGTGATCCGGATCACCACCATTCTTTTCGCGGCCAATGCGTTTAAAACCGCGGCGGCCGGGAAGTTCGTGGATGACTATTTTGGGTATGTGACGTACGGGCTGGCCATTGCAGCAGTTCTCCTGCTGGGCCGATGGCTGAGGGAAGAACCGTTGGTCGTGCCGCCATGAGAAGTTCCAAGTGGGTGGTGTTTGGCGTGGCGCTGGGAATGATCGCCGCCACGGCGGGATGGTTGCGGGAGTTTCGAGGGCGGCATCTTCTTGGGGCGCCGGGGGTGAAGGTGGGGCATGTCCCGATCTACGATGAAAAAACCAACTTGGTTTCCACTCAAAGCGTGGTGTTGCCGGCCGTCGTTCTGGGCATCCCATCCCGGCCGCTGCCCGTTACCACCAGCGAGGTCAACGCGTTGCCCAAGGACACCACGTTTGGGCGTCGATTCTACCTTTCGCCGGAGCGCGATTTTGGTGTGCAAGTGTCGGTGGTCTTGATGGGGACGGACCATACCAGCATACACCAGCCCCAATACTGCCTCTACGCGCAGGATTGGAACGTGACCGGCACCGAGCGTATTAATTTGCACATGGACCGTCCCATGGCCTACGACATTCCGGCGATTAAACTGACAGCCAGCCGCCAATTGCAGTCGAGCGGCCAGACGCTGGATTGCATTTATGTCTATTGGTTTGTTTCGGGGGACAAGATCACGGCGGAGGAGGGGTCGCGTCTGTGGTCGATGTGGAAGACTGTGCTGCGCAAGGGGGAACTGGAACGCTGGGCCTACGTCAGCTATTTTGTCACTTGCCTTCCGGGCGCGGAACAGGCCACATTTGAGCGTTTGGAACGGTTTATCCGGGCGTCCGCTCCGGAGTTTCAGTTGGTCAGGAGCCAGCCGTCCGGGCGGCTGTCGACCATGGCGTCCCAGAAATGAAGCATTTTGAGCGCAGAAACCCAATCAAATTCACCGTGAGACAAGTTTTCGTTTTCATCCCATGTTACACCGTGACCGGCAAATCAGAATAACGGTCGATCAATTCGTTGATGGCGGATTGTTTGCCTTGGGTTTATGGCTGGGCTGGCTCCTTCGTTATCATTGGCGCGGGTTGCCCATTGCAGGGCTGAATGAAGTCGATCCCATCGCAGATTTCAGCCATTATTTCTGGCTTTTTCTGGTGGTTATTCCGGTGACGCCGTTGATTTTGGAATGGCAGGGCTATTATGCACGGGCAATTTTCTCGCCGCGCCGGTTGGTGGCCTGGCAACTGGCCAAAGCGTGCGCCATCTCAGCCGTCTTCGTGATCCTGACCGATTTCATGTTGCGGTTCAACGGAGCGCGCGGGGTTTATGTTCTCTTCGGCGTATGCAGTTTTGTCTTGATGATGCTGAAGGGGGAATTGGTGCGATGGGCTTATCAAAGCAAGCTGGGGCAGACGCAATTCAAGCGGCGCATCGTATTTGTCGGCACGCCCGAAGAAACCCGGCACTTGCGGGAGAGCACCGGCTCCGCCGTGCAGGAACTGGAGATCCTGGCGGAGTTCGACTTGAATCAATCGTCCGTGCCGAATTTGGTGTCGTTCTTCCACGAACATGCCGTCAACACGGTCATCATCAATGCGCGCCACACCGTGTTGGACCGTGTTGAAGCGGCGATCGGCGCCTGCGAACTGGAAGGCATCGAAGTGTGGTTGCTGGCCGACTTTTTCAAAACGCATATTTCCCGCACCAGTCTGGATGATTTTTTTGGGCAGCCTGTGTTCGTCTTCTATTCCGGGCCGGAAAAGCCCTGGTCCCGCGTGGCCAAGCAGATTGTCGATCTGGTTGGAGGAGTGGTGCTGCTGGCAGTGTTCGCCATTCCCATGTTAATTGCCGCCCTGGTTATCAAACTGACCTCCAAAGGGCCGGTCCTGTTCAAGCAGGAGCGCAGCGGACTCAACGGCAAGCCGTTTACAATGTATAAATTTCGCACCATGGTCACCAATGCCGAGCAATTGAAACGGGAGTTGGCCGTGCTCAATGAAATGTCCGGCCCGGTCTTCAAGGTGACCAATGATCCGCGCATTACGCGTTTCGGACGGATCCTGCGCAAGTTCAGCATTGATGAATGTCCCCAATTGTTCAATGTCTTGCGCTGTGAGATGAGCCTGGTCGGGCCTCGCCCGCTGCCGGTGGACGAGGTGCAGCGCTTCGACGATGTGTCCCACCGCCGGCGCTTGAGCGTCAAGCCGGGGTTGACATGCCTGTGGCAGGTGTCGGGCCGCAACGATATCAAGGATTTTTCG
Organism: Limisphaerales bacterium; assembly: GCA_052325505.1. Lineage (GTDB taxonomy): Bacteria > Verrucomicrobiota > Verrucomicrobiia > Limisphaerales > Palsa-1400 > DASRLE01. The sequence goes on along the minus strand of JBKQUS010000051.1, from coordinate 65,953 downwards.
GAATGGGTTCGCCTGGATTTGGAGTACATCGATAACTGGACATTATGGCTGGACTTCAAAATCCTCTGGCACACCATCTGGGTGGTGCTCCTGGGCAGGGGAGCGCGTTAATCCAATTTGCGCCATGTCAAAAAGAAACAAGGCCGGCAAAGCACAGCTCACCTCCGTGGTCACGGGTGCCGCGGGGTTCTTGGGGTCGCATCTGGTGGATTATCTGTTGCAGCGTGGCCATAAAGTGGTGGCAATTGACAATTTCGTCACCGGTTCGGTGGATAACATCGCCCATTTGGCGGGGAACAAGAATTTCAAATTCATCGAGCAGGACGTGACGGAGTTTCTTTTTCTGGACCTGCCGGTGGATTATGTCTGGCATTTTGCCTCGCCGGCCAGTCCGATTGATTATTTGGAACTGCCGATCCAGACGTTGAAGGTGGGTTCGCTGGGGACGCACAAGGCCCTGGGCCTGGCCAAAACCAAATCGGCTAGGTTTCTGCTCGCCTCGACATCGGAGATTTACGGGGACCCGCTGGTGCATCCCCAGAGCGAGGATTACTGGGGCAATGTCAATACGATTGGTCCGCGCGGCTGTTACGATGAGTCGAAGCGTTTTGCCGAGGCGCTGGCCATGGCCTATCATCGCGAACATCATATTGACACAAAAATCGTGCGCATCTTCAACACCTACGGGCCGCGCATGCGCCTGCACGATGGCCGGGTCGTGCCGGCGTTTCTCAGCCAGGCCCTGAGCAACCAGCCGCTCACGGTTTTTGGCCGGGGCACCCAGACGCGGAGCTTTTGTTACTGGTCCGATTTGATCGAGGGCATTTACCGTTTGATGATGAGCGGGACGAACCAGCCGGTGAACCTCGGCAATCCGGTGGAAATGACGATGCTGGAGTTTGCCCGCGCCATTATCAAGGCCACCGGCTCGCGCAGCAAAATTGTTTTCAAGCCGCTGCCGCAGGATGATCCGCGTCAACGCCAGCCCAACATCACCCGGGCCAGGGCCCTGTTGCGTTGGGAACCGCGCGTGTCCCTGGCGGAAGGTCTTGTCAAGACGATTGAATATTTTCGGAGCAAATTACAGGTATGACAGCAAACGGACAACGTGCGCCAGTTTCACGCATTTTGCGTGAAATTAAAGCAAAAAAGGGCGCGGCAGGAAGCGTCAAACAGGCCGCCGCGATTTTTTGAGATGGTTTGAGAAGGCTGGTCGGGAAATGGCGGGGCTTCATGGCACGCAACCAGCTAAGAATGAGAATTCTATATCAAAACAATTGACCGCTTGCCCGATTTGCAGTAACTAGCACGGACTTTTGAAATGAGTCTAGGACAATCCATTGAGGGAACGGATCGGTCAGTCGAGGCATAAGCGAATTCAATGTTAAATTCGAAGTCATTTTTGGCGGCCGATTTCGGGGCGGGAAGTTTGAAGCTGGCGGAGTTTGAGCAAAACGAAGCCGGAGGCTTGCGCCTGAAGCAATTTGGGATCAAGGCGCTTGGCCTGGAAGGCTCCCAGGAATCAACGCGCGAGGGGGCCATTCAGAAGGCGTTGCAGGAACTATTGTCCGAACGGCATTTCGGCTCCAGGCAGATCAATGTTTGCGCGCCGGGTTTTCATGTTTTCTCCAAGTTTGTCAAGCTGCCGCCCGTGGATACCTCCAAGGTGACGCAGATCATCCGTTATGAGGCCCAGCAGAATGTGCCGTTTCCGCTGGATGAAGTGGTGTGGGATTATCAGATCCTGGGCACCTCCGCCACCAACGAACTGGAGGTGCTGCTGGTGGCCGTCAAATCGGAAGTTGTCGAGGGCTTGTTCCGGGCCGCCGAGGGCGCCGGCTTACGCCTGAAGCTGGTGGATGCCTCGCCTGCCGCGCTGTGCAACGCATTCCGCTACAATTATGGCGACTTGGACGGCTGCACGATGTTGCTGGACATCGGCGCGAAGACCAGCAATTTGCTTTTCTTCGAGAAGGGCAAGGTCTATTCCCGCAGCATCAACATTGGGGCCAATTCCATTACGCAGGATTTCGCCAATGAAACCAAAATGCGGTTTCCCGAAGCGGAGGCGGTGAAGATTGAAAAAGGCTCGGTCAGCCTGGGGGGCGCTTACGCGGAGCCGGAGGATCCTCAAGCCGCGGCCATTTCAAAGATTGCCCGGCAGGTTATGACCCGGCTGCACATCCAGGTCAATCAGACGATCCAGTTCTTTCGCGGCCAGCAGGGCGGGTCGGCCCCGCAGCGGCTGTTCCTTTCCGGCGGCGCATCTATCATGCCCTACACCGCGCAATTCTTTGCCGAGAAACTTAATTTGCCCGTCGATTATTTCAATCCTTTCCACAACATCGAACTCGACCCCGGCCTGGATTTGGAGGAGCTTTCCAAGTATGCCCACTCCTTCGGTGAAGTAGTCGGGTTGGGTTTGCGGGATTTGGCCCGCTGCCCCGTGGAGTTGAATTTGATGCCCAGAAGCTCGATTCAGCGGCAGGAATTCGCCCACAAGAAGCCCTATCTGGTCGCCTCGGTTTTCAGTCTGGCGCTGGTGGTTTTTGCCCTTTACCTGGCCGAAAGACGCATGGGCACCGTTCGCAGCGAGAGGTTGCAGGAAATCAAAGAGCCGCTGACGCAACTGACGGCGTTAAGCCAGCAATTGGACTCGGCCATGAGCCAGCGGACTCAGATCCTGAATTCTGCCAACCAAATGGCGGATTTGGCGGGCAACCGCGTTTATTGGATCAATCTCTTGACAGAATTGCGCTCGATTTTGATGAAATCCGAAGCGGCGGCAAAAGCCGGTTTCCGTACTCCGGAGAACAACGGCACGAATACGGATGTGGGGGTATGGGTGGTCACGTTTTCTCCGATATTGCCTGGCGGCGTCTCCTTTGGCGGCACCCTTTCCTCAGGGGGCGGGCAGCCCATGGGCGGCGGAATGGGTGCGCCGGCGGGAGGGAGGTACCGCGGCGCCCCAAGCGCAATGATGAACCGGGGCCGGGGGCCCTCAGCCGCTGCTCCACAACCGTCCGCTGGAACGGCGGCGCCGGCGGACGCCATCAGCAGCATCGCCATTCTCTGTCGCGGAGTGAGCCGCCTGGACCTTTCCCCGTCCGCCAATTCCGATCTGGCTTACACAGTTTTGCAGAATGTCACCAACAGCCCCTACTTTACCGACAAAAGCGCCTTGGGCCAAACCATCAGCCTTGATGCCAATTCCAACACCTTCAGCTTCGATCTCACGCTGGAATTGCAGCATCCTTTCAAACTCTGGCCATGACTTGGATCAAACGCAACTTGTTCTTCGTAATCAGTGTTGTCGCCGGGCTGGCCTTGACCGGCTATTGCGCCTGGCTTCTTGCCGATTCCCTGAACGGCAACGCCGCGGTGACCGCCGATTACAACACCACATCCGACAGCCTCAAGGCGGTGCAGGAAAAATCCCCGTATCCGGACAAGGACAACATCAAGGCCGCCAAGGCGGATCAGGAGCGCGTGCGCCTGTTTTTGGCTGATTTCAGAAAAAGCTTCGCCTCCTTTCCAGCGCCGCCCGCGAAGGATGAACAGGGGTTCCAGACTTACCTGGGAGAAACTCTTATCCGGTTTCGCAACGGAGCCACCAACGCGGGTGTTGAATTGCCTCCCGATTACTCTTTCGGCTTCTCCGGTTTGATCGGCAGGCTCACCTACCCCGCCGGCAACATTCGGCCTTGGATGGAAGAATTGGAGGAAATAGACGCCATTTTGGACATCCTCTACCACGCCAAGATCAATTACCTCGGCAGCCTGCAACGCGTGCCCGTTTCGATGGATGATAGCGGAACCGGCGATCTGTTGTCAGCCACTTCCGTGACCAATCAAACGGGGGTTGTCACTCCCTACAAAATCACGTTCCGCGGCTTTAGCACTGAAATTGCCGCGGTCATGGAGGGATTTGCGCGGTCCAGCAATTGTTTCATAATTCAAGCCCTGGCAGTTGGCCCGGACACCTCCGTGCAAACGCAGATCTATCAACCGCCCCCGCAAGAGGCGCCCGTCATGGTTCGGCCGCAATACCGCAGTCCGGCGCAGAACCCTTTTGGGCAATATGGGCCGAATCGAGCGGGCGCCAACCGGGGAGTTCCCGCATGGGCCAGACGGCCGCCTCCCGTTGTCGCTGCGCCTGTCGCCACCGGTTCCGCGGGTGCGGTGACCACGCCTTCGGTGGTCACGATTCTGTCGGAAAACCCGTTAACGGTGATCATGTCCATTAATGTGGTGAAACTCAAAGCAACGGAGCACTAATGCAGTTCCTCAAGAAACATTACGAGAAAATCATCCTGTGCGTGGTGTTGCTGAGTTTGGCCGCGGCGTCGGTTTGGATGGGCGCCAAAATCTCCAAATTGAAGGAGGAAGTGACTCAGCCGCCTGGTGCAGGCCCGCACAAGAACAGCAAGGTTGTTCCACTCAATCTCAGCACGGACCTGCTGGCCCTGGCGCAAATCACCAACTCGCCGCCGCTGATCCTGTCCGGCGACCATAATCTGTTCAATCCCGTCACCTGGAGGAGAAAAGCGAATGGCGAATTGCTCAAAATCCTCAAGACGGGTCCTGACGCCCTGACCGTGACCAACATCTCTCCGCTTTACACCGTGATCGCTTATGACCACCCCAGCCCCAACGGGGGGGTTTACATCATGAACATCCAGGTGCATTCGGCTCGGCGGGGGACGGAGTTTGCGAAGGTGGGCGAAAAGACAAAATCGGGCCTTTATATTATCCGCGGCATCGAAGGTGCTGTGGACAACCCAAGCAGGTTGAAATTGGAGATTCCGGAAACACAGGAAACGGTTTGGATCGACACCAATAACCCCTATAAACGAGTTGATGGATATTTGGCCGACATGAAGTACGACCCTGAATCGCGCACCCTGCCCAAGGAGCGGGTGGACGAAACTTTCACCCTGGACAACGAGCAATATAAAGTTGTTGAAATCACAAACAATCTCGTTAGAGTGCAATCTATTAAGAACACCAAAATAACAACGATCAAATTGAACGGAAACCCGTGATGAGATTTTGTATCCTTAAAAAGCGACACGATATTATGAGACCCGCAGTTAAAATTACCCTTCAACTGGTTTTCCTTCTGGCCATTTCCGCGCAAGCCCAACAGGCCGTCACGCAGGACCCGGTCCAAATCGCCGAGGAGGAGGCCGTCCGCCGCCAGGAAGCCACCATCCGCCTGCACTTGAAACTGAACGAGGCCATGGCCGCCCAAAAGAGAGATCAACTGGTTGATGCGGCCAAGATTTACCAGGAAGCCGTGTCTCTCATCCCTTTGGTTCAGATCGGCAATCCTGCGGTGGATCTGGAGAAAAAACAGGCCCTGGCCGGTTTGGACGCCGTGCGCGAAAAACTGGCGCGGCAAGACATGGCGCGCGGCGAAATGGCGGAGGCGTTGGATCAGGTCAACGCCGCGCTCAAAGCGGATCCGAACAACGAATCTTTGCGCAACCTCAAGGCTGAAATTGAACAGCGCACCGCGCTGATGCAGGGCATGGTTCCCAGCGTTGATGTAGTCAAGAGAATCCCGGAGATCAAGAAGGCACAGATCGATATCGCTACACAGGTCCAAAATGCCAAGTTGTTGTACGAGATGGGCAAATACCATGAGGCGGAAGTCATCCTCAACCAGATCCTCAAGACGGATCCTTCCAACAAAACCGCCCCTTATTATTTGGATCTTGTCAAGGAAGCCCGGTTCGCGGCCAACGCCCGCGCCCGCGAGGCCGTGGCAAAGACGGCCATCGGCGCCGTGGAAAAAGCCTGGATCCCGTCCACTAAACAAGAAAGCTTTCCCATTCCCAATCCCATGGCGCAAACCAACCTTGTTTACACCAGCGCCGGGAGGCAGAAGATACTGTCCAAATTGGAGCGCATCCGGATTAATGAAGTCAGCTACGACCTGCCTCTGACCGAAGTGCTCAACCGCCTGCGGATCGAGACCCAAAAGCGCGATCCGGACGGCGAGGGCATTAACTTTATGATCAATCCGCATGCCGACGCCTCGGCCGGGGCCATCGCTCCGACCGATACGACCGGCGCGGCCGCGGCTGCGGCTGGCGCCGTCGCCGCTCCTGCGCCTGCCATGGATATGAGCACCGTCACCATTCACATCGCCCCTCCGTTGGCCAATCTCCGTTTGGCTGATGTGCTGGATGCCATTACCAAAGTGGCCGATCAACCAATCCGATACACCATCGAGGATTACGCGGTCGTCTTTTCGCCCAAGCCTGCCGAAGCAGTGGCGCTCTACACAAAGGTTTTCAAAGTTGATCCAAACACATTTGAGCAGGGTTTGCAGCAGGTCAGCTCGATCCTCCTGAATACGGGAACTCAAAGCAGCGGGACCGGTGGCGGCGGTGGTGGCGGCGGTGGCGGTGGCGGTGGCGGTGGCGGCGGAAGTGCCGGCGGTTCCTCCAGCACGGGCGTAACTATTCCCAGCGTGAACATCTCTCCCATCACCCAGGGCAGCGGCCAGGGTGGCGGCGGGGTGGCGGGGGGCGGCCAGCAAGGAGGCGGGATTGGCCAGGGTGGAATCATGCAGATTACCCGGAACAACCAAATCGGATTGGATTACGTGACCAAAGTGGACAATACGGTTCTGCTTGACGAAATGGTCAGAGCTTATTTTACCGCGGCGGGCGTAGATTTAAGCCCTCCGAAAATTGTCTTTTTCAACGATCGTCTGGGTGAGTTGATGGTGCGCGCCTCCTTGGAGGATTTGGAAATCATTGAACAAGCTGTTGAACTGCTGAACCAGTCTCCTCCGGAACTGACCATCGAGGCGAAGTTTGTGGAGTTGACCCAGGAAGACAGTCGCGCCCTCGGCTTTAACTGGTATTTGGGCAATACATTGGTCAATAACGGGGCCATTGGCGTCCAGGGCGGAACAGCTCCCTCCTTTACGGGCCCCTCCACCACTGCGAATCCGAGCGGTGTTTTCCCAGGGCCCGGATCCACCAGTCTGTTGCAAACGCCAAGTTACGTTGTCCCGGCGGCCACGGACAATTCATTGACTTCAGGCTTGCGCAATGAATACGGCCAAAGCTCCTCCTTGGGCCCAATTCCCACCGTGGCCACGGTCACCGGCATCATGACCGACCCGCAATTTCGCGTGGCGATTAACGCCATTCAACAACGCACTGGGTCGGATCTTCTCTCCGCGCCCAAGGTTACAACGCTCAGTGGCCGCCAAACTCATATCGCCGTCCAGGACTTGGCGACCATCGTTACCAGCGCCAGCATAACGACCACCAGTTCCACCACAACCGGTCTGGTCGGCGGCACGGGCGTTATCGCTCCTACGATCACATACAACACGACGGCTTTCGGCCTTGGCCCCTCTCTCGACGTCATGCCAACCGTTTCGGCGGACGGCTTCTCCATTCAAATGGTTTTGTTGCCCACCATCTTGGAATTCATCGGCTACGACAATCCCGGGGGCTTTGTACCCACAGCCGAGGGGGCGACTTCCGGCGGGGTTGGCGCCCCGTTGGTGGCGGTGCTTCCTCTGCCGCGTTTTCGTGTTCGCGAAGTGGTCACAACCTGCAATGTGTGGGACGGGCAGACGGTCGTCCTTGGTGGAATGATTTCCGAGACCATCACCAAACTGAAAGACCAAGTGCCTGTTCTGGGCGACCTGCCCTTGGTCGGACGCTTGTTTCAGAGCGAATCGACCGACACTGAGAAGGATAATGCGCTCATCTTTGTCACTCCGACGATTATCGACCCCGCCGGGAACCGCGTCCATAACGACGATGAAATGCCTTTTGCGCGCAACTCAATTCCATCTCAACCACCGGCGACGGTCCAATAAGGCGGCGTTGATACATTCATTTAATATTTGTTAATATTTGAAAACTGCGCCGGGCTAAAGTGGCGAAAAAGTGATCTTTGTTAATGCATAATGGCCCCACATCTGAAGACTCAGCCACCACGGGGCGGCTTCTCATTATCGACGGCCATGCCTACGCTTACCGCGCCTTTTTTGCCATTCGGTCGCTCTCCTCGCCCAGCGGCCAGGCTACCAATGCGATCTATGGCTTTATCCGCATGCTGGCCAAGGCGCAGGAGCGGGTGCGTCCTTCTCATGCCATCGTGATTTGGGATGGCGGCTTGGCCCCGGAGCGGACGACGCTGTTGCCCGAGTACAAGGCGCAACGCCAAGAAATGCCTTCGGACCTGCGGCTGCAACTGGATCCGATCGTGGCGTACTTGCGAGCCGCCAACGTCTTCTCTTACCTCAAAGAAGCATGCGAAGCCGATGATTGCATCGCAGCGATTGCACGGCAGGCTTCGCAAAGAGGCTGGGAGGTCGTCATTGCCAGTTCCGACAAGGACTTCATGCAATTGGTTTCTCCCAAAGTCAAATTGCTCAACCCGCACGAAAAAACCGGCGCCCTGTGCGGCGTGGAAGAGGTCCAACGCAAAACCGGCGTGGACCCCACGCAAATAGTCGATTGGCTCAGCCTGATCGGCGACGCCGTCGATAACATCCCCGGCGTGCCGGGGGTTGGCCCGAAGACTGCTACAGATTTGTTACGCCAGTTTGGCTCCATTGATGAATTGTTTCGCCGGCTGCCCGAAGTCGGGTCGAACCGGCTGCGGGAGAGTTTGCAGGCGTCCGCGGATTTGGTGCGCCGCAACCAGCAACTGGTGTGTTTAAAGGCGGAGATGCCATGCGAGGTGACCTTGGACGCTCTCATGGTTAAACCCGGTGATGACGGCGCGCTGAGCAGGCTCTTCTCGGACTGGGGTTTCAAGAGCTTGTTGTCCGAGCTGGAGAAAACCCGTCCCAAGGCGGCGGATTTTTTCAACGGCACAGACGCGGAAGGCTGTCAGGATGCCCGCCTTCTCGCGCGAGTCCCAGGCCGGTGAACACCGTGAAAATCAACGAAGGCATGGACAAACGCAAAAGTTTTGATAAAGAATATTAAAGATATGTTCGCAATATTTCGGGTCCCAAAAAGTCTCTGCGTAGGGGGGGCTTTCCTTGCCTTTTCCGTGGCGCTTTTCGGGCAGACCAATTACACCATTTCACTGAGCGCCTCGCCTCCCGGCGACGGCGCTGTCAGTGGCGGGGGGACATTTCCGGCCGACAGCACCAATACCGTCACGGCCGTGACCAACAATGGCTACGCCTTTATCAACTGGACGTCGAACGGCATCGCGGTGGGATCTTCGACCAACTACACCTTCACCCTTGACACCAACGTGGCGCTGGTCGCCAACTTCGGGCCGGCCCTCACGGTCGCGGTCAGCGCATCGCCTGCCCAGGACGGCACGGTCGGCGGCGGAGGAATATATGCGTCCAACACTTCAGTGACCGTGACGGCCATGAACAACAACGGCTACGCCTTCACGAACTGGACGCTGGACGGCTCCGTGGTTGACACCAACGCCAGCTACACTTTCACCCTCAGCAACAATGTGGACCTCATCGCCAACTTCGTGAATAATCCCGTGATGCCCCAAGGGTCGGAGTTTTCGATTTTGGGCGCCCGCCCCGGCGATCAGGTGTGGCCGTCTCTCTCCTTGTCTTCCTCCGGCGGCTGCATCGTCTGGCAGGACAATTGGATTGACCGCAAAGGGGGCGGGGTTGGCGCAACCCTTCTGGATTCCGGCTTTAATGCCGGCCAGCCCGTCCGTGTCAATAAGGTTGTTACGGGCAGCCAGCTCAGTCCGCACGTGCAATTGCTCACCAACGGCAACATCATCTATGTCTGGCAGGGCAGCGTGACCGTGGGCGGCAGACCCTACATTTACGCGCGTTTCTCCAAAAACACGGCGGAGGGCGCCGCGGCCTACGGCCCCAACTTCTACACCGGCGACATCCAGGTCAACACCTACACGGCTGACCAGCAAGTGGCTCCCGCCGTGGCCGCCCTGCCCGATGGCAGCGCGATCATCACCTGGGCCAGTTACGGTGAGAACGGCAGTGGCAACATGTGGGGGGTCTATGCGCGCAGGCTGACCGCGGCCGGGAAAGCGATCAAGGCCGACAATGACGGTTCCGCCAAGCAATTCTGCGTCAGCCAGTACACCGCCTATAATCAGCGCAACCCGGCCGTGGCCACCCTGGCCGGCGGAAACTATGTCATTGCCTGGGTTTCCGAACAGGAACGCTCCTTCAACAGTGTGGATATTTACGCGCGAGTCTTTTCCCCCGCCGGGGTCCCGGTCACGGACGAAATCGCAGTCAATTCGGGCACAAGCGTTTGCGATGCTCCGGCGGTGGCGCCCCTGAACGACGGAGGATTTACCGTGGTCTGGGCGCAGCAGAACGCCGTGGTGGTCACGAACGGGTGGGACGTTTGGGGGCGCGCCTTCTCAGCCGCCGGTTTGCCGGAAGTCAGTGATTTTATGATCAACACCTACTTGTACGGCGACCAATATGCGCCCAAGATCGCCGCCGGCCCCTCGGGCAGTCTGGTGGTTTGGACGAGTCTTGGCCAGGATGGCTCGCGCGAAGGAGTTTTCGGCCGCTTCCTCGCCGGGGGCACCCAGGTTGCCGGGGCGGAGTTTCAGGTGAACACTACCTGGATCAGCCAGCAAATGCAGCCGGCGGTGGCTTGGAACGGCGTGGACCATTTCCTCGTCGCCTGGACCAGCTTCGTCGGCGCCAGCGGTTTTGATCTCTACGGACAAGCTTATATCCTGAATTCATCACCGTAACCGCGGCGAGCCTTTATTATATGACACGCATTTTGAAAAGATTTATCTGCCTGACCCTGGGAGTGGTTGCCGCTTGCAGCGCTTCCGGGTTTTCCCTATGGGGCCCAGCCGAGACATGGCAGACACAGGACTTGGATTACGGCATTCGATATTTGCCCTATTTTCCGGCGCCCAACCTCATAGAGAATGGTGTGACGGGTCTTGCTATTCCTGAAAATGTTGAGCTTGGAGGGACGAAAAACATCAGCGAAGGGGCACGGCTGAACGTTCCCATCATCACTTACGGCTTTGATTACACCTTCCTGAGCTATTTCGGCGCCCAAGGCGTGGCAGCGGTCGATTCGGCCTTTGCCGTGCTCAATGGCCTGCCCTCGGCCTCCAGCGCCAACTTGAAAACTTTTATCACCCAGGGCAATCAGCAGATTAACTACTCCGCGGCGGCGATGAGAATGCTTGACATCAAGTCCACCGTCTTGTGGCTGATGATGGAACACATGGGATTGATTGGCGAAACCCACACCTACGATTTGAACGAGCGTCAAGCCGTAATAGGCTCGACCGCCACTTGCGATTTTTATTATGTCGTTTTGCAGAGGAATTTCGACCCGACTACTTACGACCCAAGCTCTTACGTGAATGGCACGCTCTTGACCTATCAAATTGGCGATTTATGCCCCACACTTCAGGTGGGTGACGCCATGGAAAAAGCCGTGCAGGCGGGGTCGCCTCCCTTTAGTGCCGTGGCTACGCGGGAGGCCCTGCAGGTTGGCGGCTATTATTTGCGCATCACCAGGGACGACATGGGGGGTCTCCGCTATCTCTATCGCCGCAACCGGTATGTCAATGAGGGCTTTGACATCAACACCACCTTCACCACAACGTCCGGCACCTATAACCCGATCAGTCTGATCGCCTCCAACGGCACCGGCGTCGGCGGAACTTTCTCCGCCTTGGTCGGCGGGGTGGAAAAGATCACTTTCGTAAAAACGGCTTATGATTCCGAGTTGGGCACTTATTTTGCCCCCATAACCTATCATTATTCAATTCCCTGGGTTACAAATGGGGTGCTGCAATCCCTTTCCGTGACGCGCGTGGTCACCGCCCCTGATATTTTATTCACCGCGGGAAATTTAACAGAACCCGGCCCGAACCCATATCAGGAGACGCTGGTCAGGTCAATGAATGCTCCCATCATTTATGGAGAAGCCCCCCAGTTGGGGGTGGGTTCGGTTTCTCCAGCCGTCCTGCCGCCTGAATTGATCGTCACCTTCAACAATTCCGGTCAGGTTTACTATAATGAAAGCTCAACCTATGCTGACCAGGCGAGTTCCGTGGAATTGGGCTTCATTTGGGCCTCGTTCAATGGTTCCACGAACGCTCCGGTTGTGTTCCCGACAGGAACGAGCCTTGCAGAGATCGAAAGCCAGGTTTTGAGCGCGGGGTCGGAGACGGAGCTGAACACTTATGTCCCGGTGTCTCTGCTGGCCCCCACCACCAATGCCGCGGCCACGACGACTGGAACACCATGACGATGAATAGCCAGACGATGAAAAAATACATTACAGCGATAGTTGCGGCATTGGCTTTTGCGCTTCCCGCCTTGGCGTCTCCTCCGCCCGAATACTACAATACAGGCAGCAACACCAATATTCCTGATATCGATGCGGTCTCTTTTTACAATTCCGGTTATTTTGCGACAGTGAGGGGCGTTCTCCTGGGTGAAGATGCGGATAACAAGACCCAGGTTCCTTACGCCACGCATGGCACTTTGTATTATACAAACGCCGCTCCGGGACTGATGCTTGGACAACCCGGCTTTCTATTCGAAGACTTGACAGCAGGCGGCACCAACAATGCCAGGTCTTTTTACAACACAGGCGCGATTTTGGCTGTGGATACCCAGACAGAACCCCACTACTATATTTATCCGGGCGGTGGCACCACCGCTGAATTCGTGCCCGGCACCGGGCTGGCGTATCCATCTCAATTATTGGTCACGGCGAACAACATTTTTAACGGGTTGAATGGGAGCATGACTGTGGGGCAGGACGGACTCTTGCAACTGTATGGAAAGAATATTGCCATCAACAACAGCGTTCTCGTCGCAGGAGACCTGACCGGTGATGATACCAACGACGTGACCTCCATTGACCAGGACGCATTTATTGAGTTTACGGTCGGGAGCACCAGCTCGATCATTGGGCAATATTTTACGGCGCCCCCCACTTTTTTTGACCTGTGGTGGGGGATCACCAATGTCACATCAAATCCCGGGTTGCTCAGTCTTCAAGCGCTCTCGCAGGGCGTCACCCCGGCCCAGCGTGTCACCGCGCGCGCCGCCGGCGTCGGCTCGGTTGCTTTGCCGTTTAGCGGACAGTCCGTCACCATCGGAACGAATATTGTGGCGTTGAACAATGAATTCGCGACTTATGTATATTCCTATGCCAATCCCGTGGGAGGAACAAATATTTACTACAACATCGTCTGTGTCAATACTAATTTTGCGGACGCCAATATTTCAGCGCAAGTGAGGTTCACCCGCAGTTTTGATCCATACTTCGCCGACGCTTTCGCCGCCATCGTTTTCCCGGCCGCGTATGATGCCAGCGCCACGGAAGCCATCGTGCAATTCAGCGAGCCTGGCACGAACAAGATCACCGGTCAGCCTGTGTCAAGTTCAATCTACTTTCTCGATGCCGGCGCCATATATTCCAATAACATCGTCATGCTCACCAACACAGCCTGGCTGGGCGGTTATTCCCGGCCCGGCTTTTTCGAAGTCAGCACGAGGACTCCCGCGGGATGGGCCACGGCGCAACCGGCGAACGACCCGACGGACGCGGCCAACCTGACCAACCTTATTTCAGGAGGAGGCTCATACGCGACATACACAGAGAACAACACCAGCCCCTTGGGGGAGAATTACACCGCCTCATCCTATGGTGTGCAAGTGGGTTGGGACCCGGAGACCGTCGATGGTGTCTTCCCTTTGACCCGGGAGATCTTTGGCTCGATTTCGGTGGATATCCCTGACCCCACCGCGGAACCCGCGCGCATCGATATTGAAGGCAACAAAGTGGACCTGACGGGCGCGGGGATTCGCGCCGAAGGATTGGTCACGCTGGCGGCGACAAACCTGGCCAGCGGCCCAACCGCCTCCGTTGACTGGGGGACGGCCATCGCCTCACTGGGCGCGACGAACGGCACTTTGCTGATCTCCAATATCTTTCCTCAATCTTTCACGCGGCTTCGTGGCGATATATTTGCCTGGTCGGCCAATTGGCAATTACTGCAAACAAACGCATCTATGACCAACAATCTGCTATTCCACCTGTTGGTCCTTGATCAAAGCCTGCAAGGAAGCTTCAATCCGACCGTCCGGAACCTGACCTTAACCGGGGCCAAATCCATCGATGTGGAGGATCCGATCACCGTGATCAACCAGGACGTGTTTAACACTTCCAATTTAACCATTAATTCCACCGTTCATTTCACGCAGAATGCCTCTTCCTTCTTCGGCACCAACGTGCCCATGCTCAGTATACTGGAGATCAACACCAACGGTGTTCTGTCGGTGGACAATGTGGTCGACCTCGGGCTGGATCCAACCGATAACCAGATTTCGCCCGTCAACCGCCAATATGCCATCATGGGCATTGGCAACTTCGGACAAATTGACGCGGCAACCCCCTTGTTCCAGGCCGCGGTTTTTGAAAATGACGGTGGCATCACCACTTCCAACGGCAGTTCCATGACTGTTGAAGCTCAAACCCTGGACATGGGCCTGGTCCTGACCAACCAGATAAACTACATGCTCGTTGACGGGAATCTGATTCTTTCCGCGGCAAACATCGGCGTGACGAATTCCTACATCTTCACGGGCTTCGGCAACGTAACCGGCGGCGGCAGTTTGACGTTGCAAACGGCCCCAGACGGTCAGATTACTGATTTCGTTCCCAATACTCCCACCACGGGCAATGTGGTGAACAATTTCTGGCAGGTGAACGGCGGATTCAGCCTGCCGGTCAAGCCTGCCACCGGCGACCTCTACGGCACCGAAATCCAGACCATCGCCACCAATGGCACGACCGCCCAACATGTCTGGGCCGGGAGGGGGGATTATACCAATGCCGCGGATGGCTTTGTCAATAACGTCGTCATCGGCCATTTGCTCCTCTCGTGGCAGTCCGCCAACTCTTCGCTCAACTTCGAGGGCGCCGGCACGAACAACGGCATGTATGTGGATTATTTGGACTTCGACACCAATTCCTTATACGGCGACATAACCGGACCCGGCTATCGAGGAGGACTGTCTATAAGTAGCAATCTAACCATCTACTTTGCCAACTGCAACATTCCCGTGGACAAGGTGATGAATGCTTATCCCGGCCGCATGGTTTGGGTGTCAAACTTCTGGGGGCCTAATAGCACGATATTGGTTACGAATGAAGCGAACGGCCAGGTTTGCTCGGTAAGTTCCGCTGTGGTACAGGACGTGGATCCTTCCTATCCCGGCAACACCCCCTTCCCCCTGAACCCGGGCGGCGTCTGGTATTACGGCACCAATAATGAATGCCCCGCCGTCACGCTTACGGCCGAAAATGCCTCCGGCTCGGCTGCCAATTTTACCAAGGAGACGGCCGCATCGCTTAAAGGCACCTATAACGGCCTTTTCTTTGACACCAACCAGCCTCTTCCTTCACCGACCAACTCGGGCTTCTTCACCTTTACACTCAGCGAGGGGGGAGCTTATTCGGGCCGGCTCTTGATGGGACCGTCTAGTTACACATTCAGCAGTTCCAGATCCAACAAATTTGACTCCACCAATGCCGTCCAGGTGATCGCGAAGCACGGGAGCCAGTTGCTGACTGTCGGCTTGCAATTGGTCAATAACCTTGACGGCGCGGCCGGCGTTCAGGGCTATGTCAGGAACAGCAATGAAACCTGGGTCGCCCAATTGCAAGGCGATTTGAAGCCCGCTTGGACGGCGAAAAGCCCCTCACCCTATGCCGGACGATACACGTTGATCCTGACAAATGGAGGGACCAACAATGTGCCGGGCGGTGACAGTTACGCGACGCTGACGGTCAGCAAGCAGGGCGTTTTGTCGCTTGCCGGCAAGCTGGCCGACAGGAACGCCTTCAGCCAGTCGGTTCCCGTTTCCCAGGACGGCCTCTGGCCGTTTTATGCCTATGCGGCCGAGGGCGGGGATTTCCTGTTGGGATGGATTTCCTTCCAAAGCAGTGATTCCGGCTGGGTGGCTCTTCAGAATAGTGATGCCACCGGTGTCGCCATTGGCGAGACCAATATTTTCTGGAGCAAGGCTCCGTCCGTCCACGACCGCTATTATTCCGCCGGATTCACCAACACTTATAATGTGGCGGCGTCGCCCTATGTTTTTTCGGGCAAGGATTCCTCGATTATCAGTTTGACAAATCCGGTGGTCGTTCTGAGCGGCGGCGGCTTGGGCTTGGTGACCGACCCGGTTGCATATAACGGGAAGCTCAAGTACTCCGCTACCAACCTGACTCTGAACATCAATCCAACGCTGGGCAGCTTCACCGGTCGGTTCCAGGATTCGAGAAACGGCCCATCCCTGAAGCTCGGCGGAGTGGTGTTGCAAAATCAGGCCGGAGGCGGAGGGTTCGGATTTTTCCTCGGAACGAACAACGAGAGCGGCGTCGTGTTGTTGCAGAACCAATGAGGACGCGCTTGGAAGAAGCAAGAAAGAAAAACCTTATGTTTACATCTCAACTCAAGTCTTTGAAAGAGGCGCGCGGGCTTGTTCTGCGCCTCTGCATCGCCGCGGCCTTCTACGCGTGCGTCGTGATGGATCTCCACGCCCAGCCCGCTCCGCCAAATGATAATCTGGCCGCTGCCCAGCCCATCTTTGGCGGCAGCGGCACTGTCACCGGCACCAATGTCAACGCAACGGTCGAAACCGCCGAACTGCCAACCCCGGACGGCGCCGGTGCCTCGATCTGGTATGTCTGGACCGCTCCCTACACGGCCACGATCGATTTCAACACCCGCGGCAGCACGGATCCAAATACCGGTAACGAGCTTGACACCGTTTTGGCCGTTTACACTCTCACGTCCGGTACCAATATGGCGTATTCGAATCTGACAGGGTTGGCGACCAACGACGATGATCTTAGCGGTGGCGTGATCAGCCGCGTGGATGTCCCCGTCTATGTGGGCCAGACTTACCTGATTCAAGTTCTGGGTTCCACCAATACTTCCACGGGATCCCCTGCCAAGGGCCACATCGTTCTCAACTGGCTCCCGAGCATGGTGGGAGGGACCTTTGGGTTTTCAACCCTTGTTTATGCCGTCGGGGAATTTGATGACTATCTCACCTTCAACATGGATTATGAACCCAATTCCGTCGATCAGAGCCTTCATAATCAGAACGGCGACGCCAATGTCCGCATCACCGTGACCCGGCAGAACGGGTTTACCGGCAAATGCGAAGTGACACTGACGATGACGAACCTGACCTATCAAAACTTGTTCGAGACGAACTGGGTCATCACGAATATCTACACCACAAATTACACCACAAATTACAGCACCAACGTCTTCACCGCGGCCAATGTCCTCAGCTATACCAATACGTTCTTTACCAATGTTGCATCCCAGAACCTCTTTCAGGATTTCATCGATACCGGTGGGTTCCCTCAGTTCGTTCTACGCCCTACCTGGAATGTCGTCGATTATTCACAAACCAATTTCAATCCGGGAGGTCCCGGCCCCACTGGCGACGTGATTGGGCCTGTTCTGGCCACTGACGTGGCGTTGAGCACTGTCAACATAACGAATTTCTTCACGAACTTCCCATGCGCTGCCAGCGTCACCGGAGTGACGAACACAAACAGTCCCTTTAGCATCAGCGTGACCCAGGTCATCTGCGTCGGGCCGATCACCAACACCAACGTGGTGAATTCCGCTTCCAACGGGCTTGATTATGTGGCCCTTACCACCAACCTGACCTTTAACGATTTTCAAATGAGCCAGGACGTCTATTTGAACATCAATCCGGGAGGCGGCTATCTTGAAGGGCCGGACACCGTCAGTTTTCCGGGAATCAACTCATTCGTATTCATGACTTTGACCAATGCGGTGCTCGATCCAAGCGAGGACCAGGATATCACCCCCCCCACGCTTTCCTCGAACTTTACAAACCCGCAATTTGCCTATGTGGATATTCTAAATTTCGAAGACAATCCGGAGAGCTACATTGGCAGCCCCGCTGGTCTGTTCACCAACACCAGCGAGAATGAAGTGGTCATCAACCTGGAAAGGACCACGTTTCGTTGCAATCGAGTCCCCAATGGAAGCAACCCGACCACAGGCACAAACGCCTATCTCTATGCGGTTTTGACGGGCAATCCGTCCGCGACCGCCAGCTATACCGTTCATTATACGATCGATTGCGAGGAGAATATTGCTGGAGCAGTGGGCGCGTTCCCCATCGAATCCTTCGATTGGCACAGATTCCCGACGGTCGCCGGCTCTGATTACGCCGTGCCCAACTATTATACGAATGAAGGTGTGACCTTCCCCGATTTCGGCGTGCCTGTTAATGCCCCGTTCGATCCCAGTGATGAAGGCGTCGGCACTCGCACCGCCTGGCCGGCTGGGGCGCCTTATATGGGATCGTTCACCATCGGGCCTTTTAATCCGGGCGAACCTTTCGGGGAGATTGCCATCCCCATCCTGACCAACGGCGCCGTCGAGTTCGATGTGGATATGAATGTGGAGTTGTTCGAGACCATCGGGGATGCTCAGGGAAATGTGCAGCAAAGCCCTCCGGGATTCCTTGGCAACATCACTTCGGCAAATCTAACGATTGATTTTACCGGTGTGCCGGCTGGCGCCTATGATACGAGCTGGAATCTCGATAGCGTCTCTGATTCCTTCCCCCCCGAAAATTCACAGCCCGGGGCGCTGGGGGGCGTGGCCGGTTCAGTCAATGCCATTGCCATCCAGCCCAACGGACAGCCTGTCATTGGCGGTTTCTTCTTTTCATACAATACGGCGCCCGTTTACAGCATCGCGCGCCTGCTCACCAACGGTTTTCTGGACCCCAACTTCAATAATGTCCAGCAGCCCGGGGTCAACTATGGAGGCACCGTCTCGGCCATCGCCATCGATACGAACGGCAGAATCGTCATCGGCGGTTCGTTTACATCATACGACGGCAGCAACGCGCAAAATATTGCCAGGCTCAACTACGACGGCTCGTTGGATAAGACCTTTCATTCCGGGATCGGCTTCAACAGTTTCATCAATGCGCTGGCCATCGACGCCAACGGCAATATTCTGGTGGGCGGGGATTTCACTTCTTACAACACCACCAACTGCAATCATATCGCGCGTTTGCTGCCCACCGGCGGCCTGGATCCGTCCTTCCTTCCCAACACCGGCAACGGCCTGACCAACTTCGGAACGGATCAGGACGTGAACTCGATTACCACGGATGGTCACGGGAATATCATCCTAGGCGGCGACTTCAGTTATGTCAACGGCGCCCCGCTCAGTTTTGTGGCGCGTTTGCTGCCCGGCGGCGCGGTCGATCCGTCCTTTGTTCCCGAAATCGGGCCGGATGATGTTGTCTATGGTGTTGCGACCGAGGCGAACAACGAAATTCTCATTGGCGGTTCCTTCCAGAACTATAACCTGATCAGCCGTAGTGGCGTTGCCTTGCTTACCACCAATGGCGCCTTGGATACGACCTTCGTTCCAGGCACCGGCGCCGACGGGGTCGTTTATTCCGTGGCGGTTCAACCTGCCGATGGAAATGTTCTGCTGGCCGGCCAATTCAGGAACATTAACGGCTGCCGGCGACTGGGTCTGGCGCGCCTGCTCCCGAATGGATGGGTGGATACCAGCTTCATGGATACTTCTTACAATCAGTATGCCGGCCTTATTAACAAGTCTTACGATGACCCGGTCAACGTGGCCTACGTCATGGCTTTGCAACCCGACGGAAACATCCTCGTTGGCGGCTCATTCACCAACATCGGGGGCGGCTCTGCTCGCGACACTATTCACAGCCAGATCAATATTACCCGCATCATCGGCGGTTCCACCTTGGGCCCTCAGACCAGCGGGGGTGGCATCGGCAATTGCCCGGGTAATATCACCCTGACGCAAAATCCTTACACCGTGGATGATACCGGGAGCCGGCTTTTTATAACGCTGGAACGGACCAATGGCAGCCTCGGTCCCGCCATGTTGACCTTGGGCACCAACTTGAATGCCCCCGGCCCGGGGGCCGCCACCGCGGCGGACTTTGGACTGGTCCTCCCCGCCACCTCCTTGTACAATGAGATCTATAACGTTTGGGGCGCTATTCTCCCTTTCGGAACCTATGGCTGGAGGGAATGCGACGGTCTCTATGGATTTAACAATAATATCCAGCCCGACGGGGACTTTTACAATTCGTCAGTCGTGAATTTGACCATTCATAACGACACCGCCGCCCTGCAGAACCTGTTCGCCAGTCTTTCCCTGCTGGACGTTACTGAGTTGGGCATCACCAACGCCAGCCAACCCGGCTTCGGGCCGCTGAACCTCGGTGGAGTCACGATCCCGACCTACCCGGCCCTGGGCTTGCCCGAGGCCTCGCTGGAAATAGTCAACAATAACTTTCCTCCGGGCGAGGTGGGCTTCAGCGCGACCAATTACACCGCCCTCGACACTTCAAACTCCGTCACCATCACCGTGCTCCGCACCAACGGCAGCTTCGGGGCCATCACCGTTTATTACGGCACCTCGGATGGCACGGCCGAAAGCGGCGTCAATTACACCGGCAGCCCTTCCAACAGCCCTCCCAGCCCCACAACCAAGTTGACGTTTAAAAACGGGCAGACCAGCGCCACTTTTACCATCCCGATCACTTTGCAGTCGGCCGTTCGCAACACTACACAGTTTCACCTCTACTTGTACGATCCCAATCCCGCTGGCGCCCTCGATACGAGCGTTCCGCCGCTGGTTTCCTCCACCTCGACCGTCACCATCATCGACGGCAATTATCCGCCGGGCCATTTAAGCTTCACTTCCCCGACCTACAGCGTGGATAAGGGCGGCGTAGCGAGCGTGGGCGTGATGCGGAGCGGCGGGGCCGTGGGAGAGATGACGGTGCAGGTCGCCACCAGTAACGGCACCGGCGTCAATGGGGTCAATTTCACCGGTGTCACCAACACGCTCACCTGGGCCAACGAGGATGTGAGTGTGAAAACGGTGGCTGTTCCGACCCTGCAGGACAACATCGTTGAGGGGCCGAAGACGGTGAATTTGATTTTGTTGAACGCGACCAATGTCGCCAGCACGAACAACGACAGTTTGATATTGACTTCCCCCACCAACGCCGTCCTGACCATCGAGGAAGTCAATTCTTATGGCAATCTTAACTTCGTGGTGCCGAATTTCAACATTATGCAGAACGCCGGCCAGGCCCTCATTACCGTCATCCGCACCAATGGCACCACCGGCCCCGTCTCGGTCAGTTTTGCCACGTCCAATGACCTCAGGGCCACCAACCTTGGCTCATCCTACCAGCCGGCCCTGGCAGGCACGAATTATGGAGCGACCAATGGAGTGCTCAATTTTGCATCAGGGCAGTCCAGCGCCACCTTTGCCGTGCCGATTTATTACACCCCGGGCGAAAGCAACGCCGCCAACCGCGTGCTTACTCTCGAGCTTCTCAGCGGCAACCCTGCCGCCATCAGGGGCCAGTTCCCCATCTATGCCACCTTGACCATTCTCGACCCCGAATTGGTCAATTATCCGGCCGGCAATGTCGATCTGACAACCCAGAACGGGACTGGCTTCAACAATGTTGTCAATTCACTGGTCATGCAGCCGGACGGCAGCGTCCTGGCGGGCGGTGCCTTCACCTTCTTCAATCAATATCCGTTCAATTACCTGGCCCGGCTCCAGCCCGCCGGCAACTTTGACAGCACTTTTCTATTCGACCAGGCGGACCCGAACGGCGCCGTCCTCCAGGTTTTCAGCCAGACTCCGAACAGCAGTCAAACTAATGGGCCTGTCATGATTGTAGGCGACTTTACGCAAGTCGATGAGGTCAACCGTGCGGGCATTGTCCGGTTGAATTTGGATGGGTCCGTCGATGAGACATTTAACCCAGGCTCCGGCGCCGACAGCACGATCTACGCCTTGGCCGAGACGTTCCTGCCCGCGGCTGTCCCCGGTCAGTCCAACACGATCGCCTATTATATCGGCGGCAACTTTGCCAACTACGACGGCTTCCCCGCCGGCGGCATTGCCCGCTTGAACGCCTCGACGAACTCCCTGGGTTACCAGGGGAACCTCGATCCCAACTTCAATGTCTCGCAAGGAGTGACAGGCACCGATGCCGCCGTTCACGCCCTGGCCGTTCAAGCCAATGGCCAGGTCGTTCTCGGTGGAGACTTCACTTCGTTCAATGGCCTGGCTTACAACCGTTTGGTGCGCCTCAACGTGGATGGTTCCGTTGATACGGGCTTCAATCCCACCACCAACTTCGGTCCGATGGATTCCGTGCGGGCCATCGCCATCCAGCCTGACGGCCAGATTCTCATCGGCGGATTATTTACGAATGTTGGCGGTAGTAACCTTAATTACCTCGCCCGCTTGAACAGCGCCGATGGGAGCGTGGACACCAATTTCAATGTCGGCGTCGGCGGCAATGACGTTGTTTTGGCCGTGGCCGTTGATTCCCAGGGCAGAATTCTTGTCGGCGGCGAATTTACGAAGTTCAGCGGTGTCACCCGTAGCGGTGTCACGCGCCTCAACCCCGACGGCACGGTTGACCCGACCATCAACTTTGGCACTGGCGCGGGCGGTTTTGTGGATGCCATTGCCATCCAGAACAATGACGAAATCAATCTCGGGGGTGGGTTTGCAAGCTTCGAGGGAGTTCCCGAGAACAACTTCGTGCGTCTCTACGGCGGGGCAAACTTTGGCAACGGCTCGGTCCAGTTCATCCAGCCTGTCTTCGGCGTCCTGGCCAATGGCACCAACGCTGTCATCACCCTGCAACGTTTTGGCGGCGAAGGCACCAATGCACTGACCACTTGCAGCATCCTCTTCTCCACCTCGGATGACACGGCCCAGGCCGGCACCGACTACGTGGCTGTTTCAACGAATGTGGTCTTCCCCTTCGGTGAAACCTTCGAGACGGTTACTATTCCGATCCTCAACAACTATGCCGCGGGCAGCAACACGACCGTCAATCTAACCTTGTCCGATCCGACCAACATGGCCATCGGCCCGCAGCCCACGGCCACCCTCATTATTACTAATAATAACTCGGCCGTGAGCTTCTCCGCGCCACAATATCGCCAGACTGCCAACGCGCCCGGAGGCGAGGCCATCATTCCCGTGGTCCGGGTCGGCAATTCGGACAGCACCGTTGGCGTTACCGTCTTTACCGGTGGCGGCGGCACTGCAACGCCCAATGTGGATTACACTCCCACGACGAATTTCCTCGTTTTCAATCCAGGCGTCATGACGAATTATTTCCTGATCCCCCTGCTCGACTCGGCCAGCATGTATAGCGACCAGACCGTCGCTTTGGGCCTGATCAATCCCTCCAATACATATATTGGCTCGCCCAGCAGCGCCACCCTGACCATCGCCAGCATCTTTAGCGGCCCGGGGGTGCTGGCCTTTTCACAACCCGCCTATAGTGTCGTGGCGCCGGTCACGGGTATGACCAATGAGGTCATCACCATCGTTCGAACCAATGGTTCCAGCAACTCGGTCGCCGTGACATTCGCCACCTCCAACGGCACCGCCATTGCCGGCATAAACTACTCCAGTGTGCAGACAAATGTGTACTTTGCCCAAGGCGTGATCAGTCAAACCGTCTCCATCCCGGTCGATCCACAACCCAATGCTGAGTTCCCCACCACTGTTTATCTGACTCTTTCCAATCCCCAATATGGGGCGACCATCGGAGGCAACCCCCAGGAGGTCCTGACCATTCTCAATGACATCGAGAGTTTCACCTTTACCAACTCGCCCTACACCGTCGGCGAAGGCGGCGGTTCGGTGACCCTTGACATCTTGCGCAACGGTCCCGCCACCAACACCGCCTCGGTCAACTACAGCACCTACACCCCGCCCGGCACCACCGAAGCCGAAGGTTACGCCCAGCCAAACATCGATTATGTGCCTGTCTCGGGCACGTTGACTAACACCCCGGGTGAGACGTTTTCAACGATTCCCATCACGATCCTCCAGGGGCACGGGGTCAATGGCCCCTTGACCTTCCAGGTCGTCCTCAACAACCCAAGCCCCGCCGGCGTCCAGGTCGGACCCGTCAGCGCCGCTTTGGTCACCATTACCAGCGACGTCACCGGCTTCGAGTTTGCGGCCACCAATTATTCCGTGGGCGAGAACGGCGGCAGCGTGCTCATTTACGTGACCCGCCTTAACCCCGGCACAGGCGTGGCCACCGTCCAGTTTGCCACCACCAACGGCACCGCGGTGGGTGGCGTCGATTACGCCTCCACCAACGGCACGCTCACCTTCCAGAATAATCAGGCGGCGGCCAGTTTCAGTGTGCCCATTCTCAATCAAAACCTGGTGGAGAACACCAAAACCTTCAGCGTGGCGTTGTCCAATCCGCGCGTCACGGTGCCCAACACCGCCTTCACAAACGCTTATCTCGTTTCGCCTTCCAATACAACGGTAACCATTACCAACGTCCTGGCTGGCGTGAGTTTCGAAAGCCCGACCTACTCAGTCAGTGAATGCGGGGTGACGGCGGCCATCCCGGTGGTCCTGACCGGCATGACCAACAATCCCGCCAGCATCAGTTACTATACCACAAATGGCGGCTCGGCCGTGGTCGGCGTCAATTACCTCGCTACCAACGGAACCCTCAACTTTTCAAACGGGCAGACTGTCCAGACCATCTATGTTCAGGTGATTAATAATCACATTATTGGTCCCAACCACACCGTTTACCTGACCCTGTCCAATCCGCAAGGCGCGGTATTGCTCAATCCCAGCACGGCCGTCTTGACCATCGAGGAATGCAACGGCGCTTATATTGTCAACGCGGGCACCGCCTTTGTCTCCGGCAGCGTCTCCAACAATTTTGGCGTCATCTTTCCCAATGAAACCGTCACCGTTCTGTTGGGGTTGCGCGATGTGACGGGTAGTAACACGACCGATCTGGTCGCAACTTTGCTGGCGACCAACGGCGTGACCAACGTGAGCGCCCCTCAAACCTATGGCGTCCTCGTGACCAATGGCCCCACTGTGGCCAGGAAGTTTACTTTCCAAGCGGTCGGAACCAGCGGCCAGAGCATCAGTGCCGACCTCGCCCTGCAAGACGGCTCCCAGATTTACTCGAATGTTGACTTCGGATTTACCCTGGGCGGCGTCACCTCCGCCTTCACCACTAATGAAACCCTCCTGCTGGTGGGAAGCAACAATCCGCCGAGCAAGGCCTCCAGCACCAATGCGCCAAACTACGGCTACCCGTCTGTCATCGATGTTTCGGGGCTGGTGGGCATCGTCACCGGCGTCACGGCGGGCATCTCCAACTTCGGCCATACCTATCCCGCCGACGTGGCTGTGGTGCTGTCGGGACCTCAGGTGCCGAGCCAGGGCACGGTCTTGATGGATGATTGCGGCGGCTCCAACAACGCCCAAAACCTGAACCTGACCTTCTCCCAGAGCGCGGCCGGGTACCTGCCTCAATCGACCGTCCTCAGCAGCGGAACTTACCAGCCAACGGATTATGGTGTGGTGAATTTGCCCTCGACTCTCGTCACTCAGTTGGAATCTGCGCCGACGAATTTCGTGACGAATCTGTCCACTTTTGCCGGGCAGTCGCCCAATGGTAACTGGTCGCTCTTTGTGGCGGACGAGGCCTATCAGGATCATGGTTATATCAGCAATGGTTGGAGTCTAAACATCAGCACGGGTATTCCCGTTGTGGCAAACTCGGATTTGGAGCTGGCCATGACCGTTTCGCCCTCCTCCGCCACCTTGGGCAATACCTTGACTTACAGCATCACCGTCACCAACTACGGACCAGCCGAGGCAACCAACGTATGGATTACCAATACGCTTCCTGCCGGCGCGTCCTACGTCAGCAGCAGTTGCGATTGCACCGTTGGAACCAACGGGTTGGCCGGCGGCGTAGTGACCTTTTCCGTCCCGACTCTGGCGGTCAGCAACGGCGTGGCTTACAACATCGAGGTCATTCCAGGAACCGTGGGATACATCACTAATATCGCGGTGGCGACCGCCAACCAACCCGATCCCAACGTCAACTATGCGCAGACCAATGTGATCTTGGTTGGCGTGCCGAGCGCCGACATGGCTGTTACCCTGAGCGCCAGCCCGAATCCTGTGCTGGACGGCGCTAATGTCACCTACTTCATCATTGTGACCAATAACGGCCCGTCCACCGCCACAGGCGTTGTTGCGACCAACGTGCTCCCGGCGGATTTCCTCCTCATCTCTAACGATACCGTCCTGACGCAAGGTTCTATTACCACCAATGGCAGTGGCACCATTACCTGGAATGTGGGCACCATGACCAATGCCGCCTTCGACACTCTCACACTCGTCGCGGCAGCGGATCTTCCTGTGGCCGGCCTGCCTTCGGAGAACAACTTGGACAGTGTCACCGTTGGTTCCCAGGTGTATGACCCGGCCAAATTGAACAACTATGCGTCCGTCAAAACAGAAGTGTTGCAGCCTGCCGCCTTGACGGTGACGGCCAACGGTTCGAGTTACGCGTTGTCCTGGCCGGCCGTCTCGGGGAATATCGCCTTGCAAGGCTCCGTTGCGCTTCCCCCAACTTGGGTAACCATCACTAATTTGGACGAGGTCCCGCTGGTCGTTAGTGGACATTTGGTTCATACCTATACGCTGTCGGGCACCAACAGTTACCACTTCTTCAGGCTGGTATCGCAATTGCCGTGATGAAGAAGCATCCACAATGAAAAAACCCATCCATCGCTTGTGTTCAGCGGCAGTGTCCGCGGTTTGCGCAGTTCTTGCTCTTCTGCCGGCCATGCCGGCGCGCGCCGCTGGAAGCCAGGTCCTTCATGGCCATGTGCCCAAGGCTGCGTCCGGCTTGCAGCCGGTCGGCCAACTCAATGGTGCCAATCGCTTGAGATTGGCCATCGGTCTGCCCTTGCGCGACCAGGCGGGGCTGTCCAGGCTGCTCCAGCAGATTTATGATCCGGCCAGCCCCAACTATCATCACTACTTGACTCCTGCCCAGTTTGTGGAACGGTTTGGCCCGACGACGGCGGATTATGAAACGTTGAAGGCCTTTGCCATCTCGCACAATCTGCCTGTGGTCGGCACCCATCCCAACCGCACTTTGCTGGATGTGGAGGCGTCTGTTGCGGACATCGATAATGCCTTTCATACCACACTGCGGGTTTACCGGCATCCCACCGACAACCGCGATTTCTTTGCGCCGGATACGGAACCCTCCATTGATTTGAACCTTCCGGTGTTGCATATCAGCGGCTTGGATAATTATATGCTGCCGCACCCCAACCTCAAACAAATCCGCCTCGCTCCCGCCCAGACCAACGGGCCTGCGCTGGGCTCGGGACCGAACAGTACTTACCTTGGATACGACTTTCGGGCCGCCTACGTTCCCGGTGTGGCACTGACTGGAGCCGGTCAATCCGTCGCGCTTTTGGAATTTGGTTCAGGCTACTACCAGAGTGACATCACGGCTTACGAGACCCTGGCTGGTTTGCCTAACGTGCCCGTAATCCCGGTGTTGTTGGACGGCTACGACGGCGGGCCGGGCAACGCAAATGGCGAGGTGTCCCTGGACATTGAAATGGCGATCGCCATGGCCCCCGGCTTGAACGAAGTGATCGTCTATGAAGGCAATGTGACCGACGACATTCTGAACAAAATGGCCACGGACGATCTGGCCAATCAACTCAGCGCTTCCTGGTCTTATCCCATCGATGCATCCACCGATCCCATTTTCAAGCAGATGGCCGCTCAGGGACAGTCCTTCTTCAATGCCTCGGGTGACAGTGGCGCTTATCCGTCTGGTCAAGTCCCGACTCCTTCTGATGATACCAATATCACTGTCGTGGGCGGCACAACTTTGTTCACCACCGGACCGCGCGGAGCCTGGCAATCCGAAGTCGTTTGGAATTGGTTTACTGCGGGCACAGGCACTTCCGCCAGCAGCGGTGGCATCAGCGTCACCAACGCGATTCCTATTTGGCAGCAAGGCATCAACATGACTGCCAACCAGGGCTCAACGACATTTCGGAACCTGCCGGATGTGGCCCTCACGGCGGATAACATTTGGGTCACATATAGCAACGGGTTGTCAGGGAGCTTCGGTGGCACCAGCGCGGCCACGCCTTTGTGGGCGGCTTTTGACGCCCTCGTCAATCAACAGGCTTCTCAGAACGGTGAGGCGCAGATGGGCTTTATCAATCCTGCGATCTACGCCATTGGAAAAGGGTCTCTCTATTCCTCTACATTTCACGACATCGTGAGCGGCAACAACACAAACCTCGTCAGTACGAACCTCTTTTACGCCGTGGCCGGCTACGACCTCTGCACGGGGTGGGGCACGCCGGCGGGCAGCAATTTGATCAATTCCCTGGCCCCCCTTGTGAATTATCCCATCCTGGCTGTGTTCACCAACGTTATCTCCGGCGGCAATGGCAATGGGGTCGTTGATTATGATGAATGCAATGATCTGACGATTGTGCTGACCAACGAAGGCCGTGTCTCTGCCACCGGTATCCAGGCCACCCTTTATTCGACCACCATCGGAGCGATCGTGGCTCAGGGCATCTCTGCTTACCCGGCGCTTCTGACCAACGGCAGCGCCACCAATTTGACCCCCTTTCAGCTCAGCACGGAACCGACTTTCGTTTGCGGAACCCCCATTAATTTGGTCCTCGTGTTGAAATATGACCAGGGGAGCCAGACCAACTATATTCGGCTTTCTTCGGGCCTTCTTGGGCCGGCGGAGACTTTTACAAGTTTGACGCCGGTCTCCATTCCAACCAATCAGCTTGCCACCAATTCCGCCATCGTGGTTTCGGGGTTGGATGCCGTTGGCAAAGTAACCGTATCCGTCTATCTCTTATCGCAAGATGATGGCGGGATCACTCTGCGATTGATAAGCCCAAGCGGAACCAACGTGCTGTTGTCCCAAAATAATGGCATTGGCGGCACGAATTACGGCTCAGGTTGCGGTTCGGGTTTGGAAACCGTCTTTGACGACGCGGCCACGGTTCCGATTGCTTCCGGCACGCCGCCTTTTATCGGCAGCTTTCAACCGCAACAGCCTCTGTCAAACTTCGATTCCCTGACCGGCGCCAATCTTAATGGAACGTGGAAACTCCAGGTACAGGATGAGTTTTCGACTGACGTGGCTATGCTGGAGTGCTGGTCTCTCAGTATTTCGCCCAGCGTCTGCGTGGACGGCGGGGGCCAGTGTCCGGGGGCGAATCTTTCGCTGGCAATGTCCGCCCTTTCAAGCCTTGTTTACGTTGGCAGCAACGAGGTCTATAGCCTCACTGTCTCCAATGCCGGACCCAGTCCGGCGACAAACGTCATCATTACTCAAACTTTGCCCGCCGGAGTCATCGACGTCACTGTCCTGACTAACTCGGTCGGCGCTATCCTCACCATCACCAACCTCAGCATGACGCTGGCATCCCTCCCCGTCTATGGCGTGGCCACCGTTCCCGTGTCGATGGAGTTTACCACCAGTACGCTGGGCACCAATATCACTGCTCTTATCACCAGCGCGGCCAGCGTCACCTCGGCTGTTCCCGGCCCCAATCCCGGCATCACGACCGCTTCCGCCACCGTGCTCTTGACTGAACCGGCGGCGGATTTGGCCGTGACCATGACAGGCTCGCCCAGTTCCGTTTTGCAGGGAGCCTTGCTCACCTACACCATTGACGTGACCAACAACGGACCTTTCACGGCCTTGGGCGTTACGCTGGCCACTGTTCTGCCGCCAAGCGCCAATTTCATCTCCGCCACCACCTCGCAGGGAACGGTCTCCTTCGATGGCTCGTTCGCGGAGTTGGGCAACATCCCGGTGGGAACGAGTGTGGTTGTGACAATCGTGGTCAGCCCGACCGTCACGGGCAACCTCACGGCCAGCACCACCGTTTCCCTCGGCGCCGATTCCGGCGAAATCGATCCGGATCTCTATAACAACTACGCCGCAGTCTCGACCATCGTTGGCCCTGCCGCGGATCTGAGCATCACTGCGGTGGCCTCGCCCAATCCGGTGGCGGAGGGCAACAACCTGGGCTACATCGGCACCATATCGAACGCGGGCCCTAACACGGCCACAACCGTGCTGGTGAGCCAGTCGTTGCCGGCTGGGAGCACTTTCATTTCGAGCAGCCTGCCGGGCCACACCGTTGCCAACAATTTGGTGAGCGCGACGATATCCAACCTGGCCAGCGGGACCAGCGTGGTCTTTGTCAATGTCGTTCAGTCGCCCACCCTCCAGTCCGGCGTTCACTCGAATTTCATGGTCTCCACCTTCTCCGTCTTCGGCCAGCCGGGGGATCCTAATCTCAGCAATAATGTGTTCACGCTCACAAACTTGGAGGAAGTGCCGACCGTGACCATCGTGGCGGCCGGCGCAACGATAACTTCAGGCAGCAGCAATGGCGCAGTGGGGCCAACTGGATCCTACGTCGTTCAGCTTTCTCTCCAGAACGTGGGCAATGTGGCCACCACCAATTTGGTCGCCACCTTGCAGAACGGTAACGGCGTCACGTCTTCCAGCGGCTCGCAAACTTATGGTGCGCTTCAGCCGGAGGCTGCTCCCACAGCGCGCCAATTCTCGTTTACCGCCAGCAGCACCAACGGAGGCACAATCCTCGCCGTCTTGCAGTTGCAGGATGGCGCCAACAATCTCGGCACGGCCACCTTTACCTTCGTCATGCCGGTTGTCTCCAGTTTCTGGAATACCAATTTCATCAGCATCCCCGACCAGCAGTTCATTCCCTATCCGGATGAAGGTCCGGCCAATCCATACCCATCGGACATCGCTGTGTCGGATGTCAATGGGGATGTTTCAGCGGTCACAGTCACCGTCTCGAATCTGATCCACAGCTATCCGCATGATATTGGCATGTTGCTTGTCGGGCCTACCGGGGCCAGTTGCGTCCTCATGTCCGCTGTCGCCGATTATTCCACAATCACCTCGCCCATCACCGTCACTTTCGATCAAACCGCCTCCCTCCTGCCGGACCAAGGGGACATTGTTTCGGCAAGTTATCGGCCGGCCGATTATTTTGCGGGCGATTACGGCACAATAGAGACCTTCAGCAACTCGCTTGTTCCCGTCGGGCCTTACAACACCAATTTGACAGTTTTCAGCAGCCTTCCGGCCAATGGCACGTGGTCCCTCTACATTGAGGACGACGCGGAAGGGGATGCGGGCGCCATCTCCAATGGTTGGGGGCTGGCGTTTACAGTCATCACGCCGGTCAATCAGGTCGCGGATTTGGCCGTCAGCATCACCGCATCGACCAATCAGGTCGTCTTGGGCAACTACATCACCAATATATGGACCGTGACCAACAACGGCCCCGACGCGGCGGATGTGTTTGTAACGAATATTCTGCCGGCGGGATTGGCCCTTTTTACCAATACACTTCCTGCCGGAGCCGCCAACAATCAGAGCGGTCAGACCAATATCTACAACCTGGGTACTTTGCAGCCGGGAAAAGGCGTGATCATCACCAATGTGGTGACGGCTGAGTCCGGCGGTCTGCAAACCAACTCAATTACCGCCGGCTCGACCGCGCTCAATGGAAGCTCCTCGATTAGCACGGCCACCGTGGTGACGATGGTCAACCTGCCGCCGGCCGATCTGGCCGTCGGGCCTGTCTCCGTCAGTCCGAATCCAGGCGTTCTTGGTTACAGCTTGGTTTACACGCTATACGTCACCAACAACGGTCCCAGCAATGCCTTCAATGTGGTCGGAGTGTTTTCCAATTTGTCCGGCCTTGACGTGGTTTCCGCCAATCCTTCGCAAGGCAGTTGCAGCAACACTGCAAATTCTGTGCAGTGCAATCTCGGGGCGATTCCCGACGGGGAATTCGCGGTTGTTGTGATCACTGCCACCCCCACCAGCACTGGCGTCCTGACCAACGTATGGAGTGTCACCAACACTCTGGGCGTTGATGACAATTTGGCCAACAATTCCACCACTGCTCAGATCACCGTGACATATCCTGCGCCGCTCATCACCAATGGGCCAGCCACGCTGGTGTCGCAGGGTTCGGCTCCCTTTAATGGCGCCATCAATCCCAATCAGACCAATACAGTGGCCTTCACCCTGGTTAACACCGGCACGGCTGCGACAGCCAGTCTGGTGGCGACATTGCAGGCGAATTCCGGCCTCCGGCCCATCACCACCACCGCTTCCTATGGCGCCATTGCCCCCGGGGGAGGGGCTGCCGCCCAACCTTATACGTTTGTCGGGACTGGCGGTTCCGGGGCAACCATCACGGCGCAGTTTTCCTTGCAAGACGGCAGCACCAATCTGGGCTCGGTTGGCTTTACCTTCCTCATGCCCGCCACGCAATCTTTCACCAACACAGGCGCCATTACCATCCCGTATATCGGCCCTGGTTCTCCCTATCCTTCCAGTATTCTGGTCACCGGCCTGACCAATGCGGTGTCCAACTTGTTGGTGGGCAAGGTCACGGCCACGCTGCTCGATTTCGCCCATACCTGGCCCAATGATGTCGAGGTGGAGCTGGTTGGCCCCGCTGGTCAGGCAGTGATGTTGATGGAGCATACCGGCGCCTATTATAGCGTCAGCAATGTGGTGTTGACTTTCGATAGCACTGACACCTCGGCGCAAAACTTGCCCTCCAACAGTTCCCTGGTTTCCGGAACATTCCTGCCCACGGCCTGCAGCCCGTTTGACACCCTCCCCGGCCTCGCGCTTGTGCCCGCCGCCGACACCAATCTCGACCTCTTCAACGGCATAAACCCGAATGGCATCTGGTCGCTTTACGTTTATGACGACACGCAGGGAAACAATGGCGTCATCACCGGCGGATGGTCCCTGGGTCTGACTTCCGTCAGCCCGGTCAATACCAGCCAGGTAAGCACTGCGCCGCCGTCCTGGACGAATGCCGTTGTCTCGGCAGGCGGCATATTCCAAGCGACGCTCGTTGGGTCCCTGGGCCAAAGTTACGCTATTCAGGCCTCGAGCAATCTGGTGAATTGGACGGCGGTCAGCACCAACGCCGGCACCTTCATTTTTACCAACAGTGTGACGAATGCTCCGCAAATGTTCTATCGCGCCATTCAACTGTCCCCGTAGGCGCGGCAACTCGCCGCCAGGACCTTGCAACCCGGGCACATGAAACTTTTCGGCGTCACGGGCGGTGTCGGGATGGGCAAATCAACCACCGGCGCTTTGTTGCAGAAACGGGGCATGCCTGTGGCGGATGCCGATGCCATCGCGCGTCAGTTGGTCGGGCCGGGCGAGCCGGCCCTGGCCGAAATTACCCTCGCCTTTGGCCCGTCGGTCATTTCGCCGGAGGGCGGCTTGGACCGCAGGGAATTGGCCCGGCGGGTCTTTGCGGACCCGGCGGAGCGTGCCAAACTTGAGGCTATTCTCCATCCGAAGATTCGCCAGGTCTGGCAAGCGGAGGCGGAGAAGTGGCGCGCTTCCGGGTGTGCCGCGGGCGCGGTGGTTATTCCGCTCCTGTTTGAAACCAATGCCGAATCCTCCTTTGACGCCATTATCTGTGTGGCGTGTTGCGCCGCCTCTCAATTCGAACGCCTGCGGGAACGCGGCTGGAGTAGCGCCGAAATCAGGCAGCGGCTCGTGGCGCAATGGCCGGTGGAGGAGAAAATCGCCCGCGCGGATTTCGTGATCTGGACCGATACCACCCTGGAAGCCCACGCCGCGCAACTGGAGAAGGCGCTGGCGAAGACCCTTACTTCATCAACAACATCTGGCGCGCCCGCTTGATGGAGCGATTCAACTGCCTCTGGTAATGGGCGGGCAGGCCGGTGTATTTGCGGGGAAGGATGCGGCCCTGGTCGGTCACGAATTGTTTGAGCAGGGTGACATTCTTGAAGTCCAGGGCGTCAAAGGTGAAGTCAATCTTGGGTTTGGGCCGGGGCGTGCGGACTTCCATGGTGGAGGACTTGCCCTTCGCTCCGCGGCCGCCGGGTTTTTCGGGATGTGTTTTTCGTGGCATAAAGTTACTTGATTTCGCGATGGACGGTGCGACGGCGCAAAGACGGATTGTACTTCTTGACCTCCAGCTTCTCCGTTTTCAATTTCTTGTTGCGGGTCGTTGTATAGCGCGAGGGCGATTTGCCCTCCTTGCGCGCTTCGGTGCATTCAATGGTGACGATTTCTCTGGGCATGATTATTCTTTCTCTTTGGCCGGCTTCTCTTCCGCTTCTTCCTCTTCTTCCAATTCAGTCCCGCCCGAGTTGTCCACAGTGCCCAACTGGCCCAATCGGCGCTGGCGCAATGCTCCGTCGCGTTCGAGCTGGGTTTGAGCCTCGACGGTGAAGCGGGTCCAGGGAATGGCCTCCAGGCGCGTCGCCGGGATGGTCTTGCCCGTCAGTTCGCAAATCCCATACGTGTTCTTCTCGATCCGCTTCAGCGCCTCTTCGATTTCATAAACCGCGTCCTGGTCGGACGAAAGGAGGCTGAGGGCGAAATCGCGGTCAAAATTGTCCGTGCCGGAATCGGCCATGTGCAGGCTGTAGCTGGACATCTCCTCGGCGGACTCCTTGGCCAGGCCGCTCATTTGATTCGTCAGCCGCTCGCGCAGCTCCAGCAGATGGCGGTGATACTTGGCCCATTGCGGCTTGACCTTGATCTGCCCGTTGATTTTGGCCTTTACGACTCCCCCGCCGAGAATCGACGCGGCCGTGGCCGACCCGGCTTTTTTGCCGTGCGCCCGCGTTGCAGTTGCCTTTTTCATGGTTGTTTTCTTCTTCGTCACAATCGTCTCTCCACTTAATCCCCCCGAACGGCCCGCCCCGCCTGTCTGCGGGGAGGGGGAATGTAGCAAAGAACCCACATAATGCCACAATTTTTTTGCTTTATTTCGCCTTTTTTCACCTTTTTTTCAGACAACGCCGCCCTCCCCCCGTTCACCCTTTCTCAATCGACGCGTAAGCATTATGGCTGTGGATGCTCTCAAAGTTCTCCGCCTCGACCTTGTACCACGTCACATCCGGGTTGGCGTTCAGCTTGACGGCGACATTGCGCACCAAATCCTCGACAAAAACCGGGTTTTCGTAAGCCCGCTCGGTGACCGCCTTTTCATCCCGGCGCTTCAACAGGGAATACAACTCCGAACTGCCCGAACTTTCCACCAGGGCGATCAGGTCTTCGATCCAAATCGCCTTGCGCGAGCGGATCTGGACAGTGACCAAGCCGCGCTGGTTGTGCGCCCCAAACCGGCTGATGGCCTTGGAACAGGGGCAAAGCGTCGTCACCCCAACCTTGACCGTCAGCACAAAATCAATCTCCTTGCCGATGGCGTTGGCGTCGAACCGGGCGGTATAATCCATCACGCTTTCCATGCCCGAGATGGGCGCCTTTTTGACCAGGAAAAATGGAAACTCCATCTCCAAATGGGCCACGGCCGATTTCAGCTTGGCCTGCATGGCGTAGAGGATATCCCTGATGTTATCGACATGGACAATATGACCGTGGGAGTTCAGCACCTCGATGAACCGGCTCATGTGGGTGCCTTTGAACTCATGGGGCAAATCGACGAACATGCTGACGGTGGCGATGGTGTTTTGCAGGGTGCGCGCCTTGTCGCGGATTTGGATGGGAAAGCGCAATCCCCGCACGCCGACCTTGTCGATGCGCAACTGGCGATGGTCCGGCTCGCTCTGCTTGTCATGCAGAACGTCGGGCGGTAACAGCTTCTTAATGGAAAGCACGCTCATGGCAACGAAACGTTTAGAAGACAACGGTAGCAGCAAAAAGGCCCTTTGACAAACGGATTATTATCATTGGAAGATTGAGATGCCTCTTGGGATTCCAGTGTCCGAATTCCTGCGCCAGATAATCGCCCATGCCAATGAAGTCCCCTTGTTCCAGGGGTTCGTGGATCAAATAACTCCTCAGGCATGGTATTGGGCTGGAAATGCCCGCTCGCTCAAACAGACCCTCTGTGATAAGACTCATTGATCATGAACAATCTGGTTGGCGTCATTCACCATGAGTAAGAAGGCGCGCCTGGTCGTTGGCATTGGGGCCTTGTTGTTTCTTTTGATCGTCATTCCATTTCCGATGGTGGTGGGAT
Source organism: Limisphaerales bacterium (assembly GCA_052325505.1). Classification (GTDB taxonomy): domain Bacteria; phylum Verrucomicrobiota; class Verrucomicrobiia; order Limisphaerales; family Palsa-1400; genus DASRLE01. The sequence goes on along the minus strand of JBKQUS010000051.1, from coordinate 29,912 downwards.
GTAACTGCACGATTCTGGTCGTCGATAGTGCTGGCAAACCCTGGGCTGATGCGAAAGTCAATCGAGGGTGGGCTTACGGTTCGACTGAGACCTTGGAAGAAAGCCGCACTGGGCCAAACGGGACAGTCACGTTTGAGAGCCGGGTTCAAAATCATTCGCTTGTGGGGCGGTGTTTGGCAACGGTTGCGAACGTTGCCGTTGTTCACGGCAGTGCTCACATCGACGATGAGTATTTGGTCTATTTCCCCGAAGGCTACACCGCCGGGATTGACAGCGATGCGCCTTTCAAGTGGGTCTATGACGAAGGCCACTTTGCGAAGGTGGATTTAGGCGGTTTGCCCCGCGACAAGCATTACCAAGTCAAGTTCGTGATGAAAAAGAAGACGGCAGTTGTGAAATAATTGAAAAGCCCCTTGCTCGCATCAAGAACTTTGACCTGCCCTGACTGGTTCCGCGGACCGGCCATGAATCAGCGCCCATTCAAGGCGCCTGCGCTCAGGGGTGCGGCAGGCTGCGTGGCCTCATCCAAAGGCGTGCCCACGTGATAAAATCGCTGCGGCGAACTGATCGCATAGGGATCGTTGATTTTGTAGAAGAGGGTCGCCGGGGCGGGCAAATTGCTCCAGTGCATCAGATCCGAGCTGGCCTCTATCGGCAAGCTCCATCCTGTGATCCCGGTTAAGGTGAATCCGAATTTCCCGGCGCCCATCGCTGCGGGATTCGTGAGGACCATCAAGCCGCCCTGCAAGTAATTTGAAAACACCACGCCGGCTTCGGTGGCGGTAATGGTCCCGCTGCCATTCGTGTCGCCGATTAGCACCGTCGGGTCCGTGTAAAACATATTGTCAGGGCTGTAAACCGCCGCCGCCCCGTTCGTGACGACTGAGTTGAAGTGATAAAACGTTGGCGCCTCCAGGCCGCTGATCCCCTGGTGAAACGGCACCACTGCGCCAACCTTCGACCCCAGAGACTGTGGCGCCGTCGTGTTGCCGTAGGACGTCGTCAAACCCCACTGGAAATACCCCGTCGTGGGTGTGCCACCCGTCGTGCCGGTCGAATACAGCACGGCCGAAGAGGCCGTGATATTCTCGCAGTAGGCGGGTGTCACCGCGAGTCCGGGGATCGAGAATGTCCCCTCGGCTCCGAACGGCCCTCCGGCAAAAGCGGAGTCAATCGCTTGCACACTCCAATAATAGGTTCCCGCCAGCATCTGCGTCATCGTGTAATTGGTGCCCTGGATCGGCCCGCGTTCCGGCACTCGACGCCATCCGGTCGCCAGATTCGCCTCTGCGCCGGAGTAATTGTCCGTGCCTGGAACGGTGCCGACGTAGATGTTGTAGCTAAGTCCGGCAGTGGGCGTTTGGGCGTCGCTGGCGGGATTCCAGGAAAGCACCACACCATTCGCGGTGGGAACCGCGTTCAGCCCGGTGGGGGCCGTCGGCGGCGTGTTGGTCACCGGGGTTGTGTTATGCCAAAGTTGCAGAGGATTGCCTGACGACCCGGTCACTAGGTCCAGCCGCCCATCATTGTCATAATCGCCAAAGGCCAGGAACGGGCCAGATCCACCCGCGAGGCCGGCGATTGAATATGCAGTGAAGCTGCCGTTGCCGTTGTTATGTGCCACTCCATTCGTCGAGCTTCCAGTTACTGCAACGTCAATATATCCATCGTTATCGTAGTCTCCCGCGATGGAAACATTTAGCTCACCAGCGTAAACCAAAGCGCCGGTTTGGCTAAATTGGTAACCGCCAAGGTTTTGGTCCGGATAGCTGCCGGCGGTTGAGGTATCATTGTAAATTAACAGATCCAACAGACCGTCGTCAGTGTAGTCCGCAATTGCCGGGGTCTGCCTGATGTTATCTACCCCTCCGATTTGAGCCGCGTCGCCAAATAGCGGCAACGCGTTGTTTGTATAGTTATTGTGCCAGATCTCGTAGTTGGTGAAATTGTTGTAACACATGACCAGGTCAACCCAACCATCGCTGGCCATATCGGCCCACTGAACGCTCAAGGTCCTGTCATTGATACTGCTGCCGAGGGCTGGCACTGTGAAAGTTTGGCTGAATGAGCCGCCGCCGTCGTTATGCCACACTTGCACCGCTCCTGTGCCGGGAACAATTATCGCCAGGTCCTTGCGACCGTCATGATCGTAATCAGCCCACGAAAGGAAAGGGCCTGGCAACGACGAGTAGGAACTTGTGGGCACGAGGCCCGGGATCGGGACATTGGTAAACGTGCCGTTCTGTTGATTGTGATACAATTGCACCAGGTTGGACGCGCTGGGGCCGCTGGTGTTTCCAGCGATCATGAAATCGAGGTAGCCGTCATTGTCGTAATCCACCCACGCCACAGAACCATACCCAACGTTGGGTGCGGGAATCGCCACTTGATGAAACTGGCCGTTGCCGTCATTGTGCCACAACTGCGTCACGTTTGTGTAGTAACTGTTTGAGCCGCCCACGTTCACCCACTCATCCCCGCAGACCAGCAGGTCCAACCTGCCGTCGTTGTCGTAATCGCCCCACGCGGCCCACCCGTATTGGATATTGGTGAGGACGACGGTTGCGCTTGCCTGGTTGGTGAAGGGAACCGGCACGTTGGTAAACGGCGCCTGGGCGGCGGCCTCAAAGGCGCCGATGACGGCGAATAGCAATATTTTGGCAAAAAGCTTCCTGTTCATGATTTGGCTTTTAGGCACTAAAGCAGTCAACGAACAATAATTTTAAGGGGGTCTCGGGCTTTTGCAAGTGTGTTTTTTTGACTGCAATTCGGACGCGCGCATCTCAAGTTCTTGCACGTTTGTGGTATCTCCCTCTCCTCCACAGACTTGTGGAGGAGAGGGCCGGGGAGAGGAGGTGGTCCTTTCCTGCTTTATGGCCACCCTCGATTTTTCAGAAAAAATAATTAAAATATCATTTGACTATTGAATATTTAACGCATATAAGTAGTCAAAGAAAGTGGAAATGATGAAGAATGAATCAAGAAGCCCCGCCTTCGCCCCGAGAGCTTTCGGGGCCGTGGCAACCGTGACGCCTCGTCGCGCCAGCTTGTCGCGCCAAAGCCTGGCAACGACGGAAGCCCCTCGGACGAAGGCGGAATCAAACCCCCCATCAAAGTGAATCGCACCGAGTCGCACCAAGTCGCAGTGATTTTAAAAAGGATTCCGCTTTGATTCCTAACGCTTATGACCGGATGTTCCCGCTTATTCCCGCATTCCTGGAAGGGAGCGACAACACCATGAAACACGAAAACCGGGTTTGGGGTCGTTTTTCCCCTCTTTCAGCCGGAACAGGCTGCCTGCCAAGGCGTTCCAACGGAAATGCATCCTCGCTGGTTCGCGTTAATTCGGGGTAATTCGTGCTAAATCGTGCTAAAAAAACAAATGAAAAATGAGAGATTCTCAATGACCGATTTTCAATTCAGACTCAGCGCTGTGGTTGCGCCTCGGCGTCTTGCGCCCGTCCCATCGAAATTCCGCCCCAAATATCCCCTCTAGGAGGTCTTGACATGGAGGGCGTGAACCCCTTAGAGTCCCGCCTCTCTTAGCGATACCGAGCAGAATCATAAAATGAACAAAGGCAAAATCGTCCAGGTCATCGGGCCTGTCGTGGATATCGAATTCCCCGCCGGCCTCCCCGCCATTTACAACGCCGTCACGGTCGATTTCGACGTGCCCGGGCACGGCAAAACCAAGCTCACCCTCGAAGTGCAACAGCATCTGGGCGACCATTGGGTCCGTTCCGTCGCCATGTCCAGCACCGAAGGCCTCAAGCGCGGCCTCGAAGTCCTCGACACGGGCTCGCCCATTTCCATGCCCGTCGGCCCTGGCGTGATGGGCCGCGTTTTCGACGTCATCGGCAACCCGGTGGATGAACGGGGGCCTGTCACCGCCGAGAAGTATTATCCCATTCACCGCCCCGCCCCGCCCCTGGTCGATCAATCCACTTCCCCGCAAGTATTCGCCACCGGCATCAAGGTTATCGACCTTATCTGCCCCTTCCTCAAAGGCGGCAAAGTCGGCGCGTTCGGCGGCGCAGGCGTGGGCAAAACGGTTGTCATCATGGAGTTGATCAACAACGTCGCCAAACTCCACGGCGGCGTCTCCGTTTTTGCAGGCGTGGGCGAGCGCACCCGTGAAGGCAACGATCTCTATCACGAAATGTCCGAGGCCGACGTCATCAAGCAGAAGAACTTGGGCGATTCAAAAATCGCGCTGGTCTATGGGCAGATGAACGAACCGCCCGGCGCCCGCTTGCGCGTGGCCCTGTCCGGCCTGGCTATCACTGAGTATTTCCGCGATGAGAAAAACCAGGACGTGCTGCTGTTCATCGACAATATTTTCCGTTTCTCACAAGCCGGCTCGGAAGTCTCGGCCTTGCTGGGCCGCACCCCCAGCGCCGTCGGGTATCAGCCGACCCTGGCCGCGGAGATGGGCGATTTGCAGGAACGCATCACTTCCACCAAAAAGGGGTCCATCACCTCCTTCCAGGCCGTGTATGTGCCGGCGGATGACTTGACCGACCCCGCGCCGGCCACCACCTTCGCGCACTTGGACGCCACCATCGTTTTGGAACGTTCCATTGCGGAATTGGGCATTTTCCCCGCCGTCGATCCACTTGCCTCCAACTCCCGCGCCTTGACCCCGGAAATCGTTGGCCAGGAACATTACGACGTGGCGCGCGGCGTGCAAAAAGTCCTGCAACGCTACAAGGACCTGCAGGACATCATCGCCATCCTGGGCATGGACGAGCTGTCGCCCGAGGATAAGACCACCGTGTTTCGCGCCCGCAAGATCCAGCGCTTCCTCAGCCAGCCTTTTACCGTGGCGCAGGTCTTCACCGGCCGCGAAGGCAAACAGGTGCCCGTGGCCGAGACCGTCCGCGGTTTCAAGGAAATCCTGGAGGGCAAACATGATGAAGTCGGCGAGCAGAGCTTCTACATGAAGGGCGGCATCGACGAAATCAAAGAAGGCTGAAATGGCTTTTACGCTCAAACTTGAAATTGTCACCCCGGAGGCCAAGACCTTCTCCGACGATGTCGAAATGGTCACCCTGCCGGGCATCGACGGTGAAATGGGCGTCTATCCCCAGCACGTTCCGCTCATGACGCAATTGGTCCCCGGCGAAATCACCGTGCGCAAGGACGGCCAGGACGTTTACCTCGCCGTGGGCGAGGGCTTTGTTGAAATCACGGCGGAAAAGGTCGCCATTTTGACGGACATGGCCGTCCGCTCTGAACAAATCGACGAAGCCAAAGCCGAGGAAGTCCGGCAGAAGGCCGCGGCGCGACTGGCGGAAAACCTGGATGCCGAGGAATACGCCCGGGTTAGCGCCGCCCTGGCCGAGTCAACGGCGCAGCTTAACGTCAAGCGCCGCCATCGCCACAAGTAAACGGCCCGCATGTGCCCGCGATGAATCGCATCGTCGAACGTTTCGCCCGATTGAAACAAACGGCGCGCAAAGGCTTCATTGTCTATATCGGCTCCGGCGACCCCAACCTCGAAGCAACCCGCCAACTGGCGCTGGCCTTCGACCGCATCGGCGTTGATGTCCTGGAGCTGGGTGTTCCGTTCAGTGATCCGCTGGCGGACGGCTTGGTCAATCAATTGGCCGCCCAGCGCGGGCTGGAATCCGGCACGACCCCGGCCAAAGTGCTGGAAACCGTCGCCGCCATCCGCAAACAATCGCAAATCCCCATCGTCCTCTACATTTACTTCAACCTCATGCATCGGCACGGCTTGGAGAAGTTCATCAACGATGCCGCCCGCGCCGGCGTGGACGGCCTCCTGGCGCTCGACCTCCCGCCGGAAGAATCGGAAAACTACGAGACGCTCATGGCCAAAGCCGGACTTTGCGTGATTTACCTCGTCGCGCCAACCACCCCGGACAATCGCATCGAGCTGATCGTCAAACGCGGCACGGGTTTTATTTATTGCGTGTCGCGGGAAGGGGTCACTGGGATGCAGAAGAAAGTTTCCGAAGGCATTGCCGGCATGACGGCCCGGATTCGCGCGCACACCAGCCTGCCCATCGCGGTGGGATTTGGCATATCCACGCCGGACCAGGCCAAAACCGTGGCGGCCGACGCCGAGGCGGTGGTAGTGGGCAGCGCCATTGTCAATCAAATCGCCCGGCACGGCAAAAACGAGGACATGGTGGACCAGGTGGCCCGGTTCACCGCTTCATTGTTGAATGCAGTCAAGAATTAGCATGATATGAACAAGCCTGCGCAAGATCGTTACGTCATCATCATGGCCGGAGGGCGCGGCGAACGCTTCTGGCCCGTCAGCCGCGAACGCACGCCAAAACAACTTGTCACCCTGCTCGGCAAGCGCTCCTTGCTACAACAGGCCGTCGATCGCGTCCTGCCGCTGGTTCCCCTGAAAAACATTTTCATCATCACCAACGCCGTCCAGGCGCCGGAAGTCCGGCGTCAATTGCCCAAACTGCCCCGGCAAAATATCGTCGCCGAACCCATCGGGCGCGACACCTGTGCCGCAGTCACGCTGGGCGCGGCCATTGTCGGGCAACGCTCCACCAGCGCCGTCATGGCCGTCCTGCCGGCCGACCATGTCATTGCCGAGGAAAAGAAATTCCAGCAGGTCCTGGCCGACGCGTTTGATCTGGCCGCGCGCGGTCAGCTTATTGTCACCATCGGCATCAAGCCCACCGAACCGGCCACCGGTTTCGGTTACATTCGTCTGGGCAACAACCTGCCCCCGCCGCAGGGCGTTAAGCCCTACAAAACCACTTTCTTCAAAGCAGAACAATTCGTCGAAAAACCGAACTTCGAGCGCGCGCTGGAATACATCAACAGCGGCCAATACCGTTGGAACGCCGGGATGTTTCTCTGGTCATTTGTCACCATCACCCAAGGCCTGGAAAAACACCAACCGGAACTGGCCGCCGCCTGCCAGCGCTGGTTCAAAGTCGCCGGCACGCCAAAACTCGACGGTGTCCTGGCCAAAGAATATCCAGCCCTGAAAAAAGTCTCCATCGACTACGCCTTGATGGAACACGCCCAGAACGTGGTCGTGGCCGACGGCGCCTTTGACTGGGACGACCTCGGCTCCTGGACCGCGATCGCCCGGCATCTCAAGCCCGACGCGGAAGGCAACTGCGCGGTGGGGGACTTCGTGCATGTCGATGGCGCGCGCAACATTATATTTGACGCAAGGACAAAAAACCGGACGCCGATTGCGGTGGTGGGCCTCCGCGACGCCATCATGGTGCAAACCGATGACGCCGTCCTATTGGCGCACAAAAGCCAGGCTCAAAAAGTCCGGGACCTGGTCCGGAAACTCGCCGAAACCAAGGAATACAAGAAGCTGGTGTAGGCACTTGACGATCTATAAAATGACATTATAGTGACTTTATGAAAACATTAACCGTGACTGCCGCCCGCCAAAATCTCGGAGCCTGGCTGAAGAAGACTCTGCAAGGCGAGGACATTGGCGTGATGATCGACGGTGCGGTTGTGGCGTTCCGCCCGGTCAAGGTCTATTCGGAGGATTATGCCGGGCAGGAATACGGCGCAACGCCGGAGGAACTGGACCAGTTCGTCCAAAAGGCCAACCAGGAACTTGACGCCGATCGAAAGGCCGGCCGGCTCAAACCGTTCACTGGAAAGCTGAAACGTGGGTAAACTCGCCTTGCTGCTTAGTCCGCGCTTTCTCGCCGCGCTCAAGGACTTGGGCAATGTGGACGTGGCCCGGGTGGAAGATGCGTTGCGAGTGTTGCCCGACTGCTTTGGCCAGCCGCACCTCCATGCTGGAGTTTCCATTCGCCGGTTGAGAAGGAATGTCTTTGAATGCCGGGCGGGCCTGAAAGTTCGCCTCCTTTTCCGCGCAAACGCGCAAGCTTTGGAAGTTTTCTTCGTGGGCGGCCATGACGAAGTGCAACGCCTCATTCGCCAACTTTGAGGCAGCCGCCCAGCGCGACCGTCGATACTCCTCCTGCTTTGACCGAGGAAAAGCGAAAAAACAGCTTGACCTCATTCACTTTGTGATACAAAGTAAGTGCGGTTATCGTGCCAAACACAACGAATATGAAAACACAATGGTTTAAACGTTTCGGTTGGTTCTATGTGCCGGTCTCAATTCCCGGCGTGGTCGTGTGCGTGCTCTCGGCCCTGTTTTGCCTGACGGTGTTCAGGGCGGTTGACAGGCATTCTCATTCCGCGAGCGACACCTTGTACGGAATATTCCCATTCTTTGTCTGCGTCTTTCTGCTGCTCGATTGGCTTGGCGGAAAGACGAGCGATAAAACGGCCTGAAAATCAGCGAGACGAGACCCAATTTCGAATCGAGACTCGTCCCGCCCAACAACTTGTCCTGTCAGCTAATTGGCCGCCCGGCCGCCAATGCCCTTGGTGCCGGCGGCGATGGCCCGCGCAGCTTCATGGGGGCGCAACGCGCGGACGGCTCTGCCGGCCTGCCACATTTCCGAATTGCCGATCACAGCGAGCTCTTTGCCCAGCTGCTTCTGGTAATCAGGCTTGCCGCAACTGGAGAGCACACGGGCGCATTCCTTGCCGCTCTTGACGCGCTCGTAAAGCTCCTTAAAGACCGGCAGCACCGCTTTCTTGAAGCGCGGCTTCCAGTCCAGGGCGCCGCGCTGGGCAGTGGCGGAGCAGTTCGAATACATCCAATCCATGCCATTCTCGTCCACCAGCCGGATAAGGCTCTGTGTAAGTTCCTCCACCGTCTCATTGAACGCCTCGCTGGGGCTGTGCTTGTGAGCGCGCAGCACGTCGTATTGCGCTTCCATGATGCCGGCCAGCGCGCCCATCAGCACCCCGCGCTCGCCGGTCAGATCGCTGAACACTTCGTGCTGGAACGTGGTCGGGAACAAATAGCCCGAGCCGATGCCAATGCCGACCGCCAGGCAGCGGTCTTTGGCGCGACCGGTCGCGTCCTGCTCGACCGCGAAGCTCGAATTGATGCCTGCGCCCGTGAGAAAATTGCGCCGCACCGAGGTGCCGGAGCCTTTGGGGGCCACCATGATCACATCGACGTTCTTGGGCGGAACCACCCCGGTCAACTTCTTGTAGGCAATGGAAAAGCCGTGCGAGAAATAGAGCGCGTCGCCGTCCTTCAGATTCCTTTTGACCAGCGGCCAGATGGCCCGCTGGGCGGCGTCCGACACCAGCATCTGGATGATCGTGCCCCGGCGCACAGCCTCGTCGATCTCGAACAACGTCTTGCCCGGCACCCAGCCGTCCTTGACCGCCCGATCCCAATCGCGCTTGAACGCGCTGGCCTGGCCTATAATGACGTTGAAGCCGTTGTCGCGCAGGTTCAGCGACTGGGCCGGCCCCTGCACGCCGTAGCCGATGACGGCGATTGTCTCGCCCTTCAGCACCTTGTGCGCCTTCGCCATCGGAAATTCCTTCCGCGTGACGACCTGTTCCTTTGTTCCGCCAAAATTAATTATTGCCATAAGATTGTAGTAACTTTTTTTATGTTCGTGTCATGCTAAACTGCTTTCGGGGCCGGTCAAGGCATCCTTTTGCAGGGATGGGAGTGATTTTGGGTTGAGTGTTATTTTCGCGCCAGCGCGATTTTTCCGGTGCGGGACAATTCCAGCACGCCAAAGGCCTTCATCAGGCCCAGAAATTTTTCAATCTTCCCTTCGTCGCCCGTCATTTCGATGGTCAGGCTTTTGGGTTGCACATCGACGATCTTGGCCCGGAAAATATCGGTCATTTGCATGATCTCGGCCCGAGATTTGGCATCCACCGCCACGCGCACCAGGATCAACTCGCGGTCGATGCAATCGGACTCGTGGAAGTCATGCACTTCCAGGACGTTGACCAGCTTGTTGAGCTGTTTGACGATTTGCTCCAGGGTCGCCTCGTCGCCGCGCGTGACGATGGTCATGCGGGATGTGTCCGGCTCCTGGGTCGGGGCGACATTGAGCGTGTCAATGTTGTAGCCGCGTCCGCTGAAGAGGGCCGCCACGCGCGTCAGCACGCCGAACTTGTTTTCCACCAGCACCGATATGGTATGTCGCATAAATCAAAAAACCCGCGTCCAGTGGGGACAACGGGCGACCTGTGAGCCGGAACAATGCCTCAGGCCGCGTCAGTCAACAACGACTACGCGCACGAACCGTGGCAGACCAGCCAATAATCTCATCGCGCGCAAAGTAACAAGCGCCGCCCCGCCGGTCAACCATCATTTTTTAATTTGTCAGGCTGCGCTTGTCGAAACGGATTTTGCTGTTTAGGCTCGTTTTGGGCAAGCCATGAGCATCTTAAAGGCCATGATCAGCAGCACGGCGGTCGATCTGCCTGAGCACCGAAAGCAGGCCATCGACGCCTGTTTGTCAAATCCAGGCATCCGCCCGATTGGCATGGAGCATCTTCCGGCACGGGACGCCTCAGGCGTTGCCGCCTCGCTGGAAATGGTCAATGAGGCGGATATTTACATCGGCATTTATGCCTGGCGATATGGTTGGATTCCAGGAGGCAGCGATATTTCAATAACCGAGATGGAGTTCAACCGTGCGGTCGAACGAGGTCTGCCGATTCTGGTGTTTATCATGGAGGACGATCACCCGGTGAAGAAGGGCGACGTTGAGGCCAGCAAATCAGCGCAGCAAAAACTGAAAAAATTCAAGGCCCGTGCAAGCAAAGGACGGCTGCATCGGAAATTCAAATCGCCCGATGAACTCAAGGGCCAGATTATCCAAGCGCTTGCGGACTTAACAAGTCGTCGCAAACCCGAATCAGGGCAGAAGTCTTTCCCTGCACTCCACCAACTGCCGCCGGTGCCGCCGGCCTTTACCGGACGGGAACAGGAGTTGCTGGATTTGGAAACGGCGCTGACCAAACACGGGAACATCGGCGCGGCGATCTCAGCTTCAGGTGCAGGGATTCAGGGCATGGGCGGCGTGGGCAAAACAGCGTTGGCCACAATCCTGGCCCATCGGCTCAAAGGCAAATACCCGGATGCCCAGATTTGCTTGAATTTGCGCGGTTTTGACCCTATGGGCCGGAAACCAATGCCGCCGGCTGAGGCCATGCAGAGCATCATTCACTTTTTTCGACCGGAAGCCGAATTGCCGGAAACGGCGGAAGATCTGATACCGATCTACATCTCCGTGCTTATCGACGCCGGGCGCGTGCTTCTATTTCTGGATAACGCCACCAACGTCGAACAAATCCGACCGCTCTTCCCGCCATTGAATTGTCTGCTTTTGGTCACATCCCGCAACCAATTCTCCCTGCCCGGACTGGCGACGCTCAACATCGACTGTCTGCCGCGGGAAAAATCGCGGGAACTGTTGGTCAAATTGGCGCCGCGCATTCAAGGGCATGAAGCCGCCGCCGCCGACCTCTGCGGCCATTTGCCATTGGCCTTGGAAGTATTCGCTGGCGCAATCAACAACAAGAGTCTAACTCCAGTGCCGGAACTCCTCGAACGCCTCCGCACAAAGCAGGAAAAACTCGATGCGGTGGACGCCGCGTTTCAGGTCAGTTACGAACTGCTCGGCGAGGAATTGCAAAGGCGCTGGAGATTGCTGGCCGTATTTTCCGCCAGCTTCGATTTGCGAGCGGCAGCAGCAGTGTGGGATGAAGGCTCTGGTAGGGACGCGCTGCCGCGCGTCCAAGCCGGCCAGCAGGCCGGCCCTACCGATTCTTTAAACTCTGCGCGCGATGCCATGCAAATGTTGGTGAACGCCAACCTCGTGGATCGGAACGAAACCACCCAACGATTCCGCCTGCACGACTTGGTGCGCCAATTTTGCAATGGAAAACTTGGCGAAGCAGAACGCGATGCTGCCATGATGCGTTATGCCACTCATTACGCGAAGGTCGGATGGGAAGCGCATGATGTCTACCTCAAAGGCGGCGAAAATGTACTCCGGGGGTTGGAACTCTTCGACCGCGAGAGGGTTCAGATCGAAGCCGTGTTTGAGTGGCTGGCACTGAGGCACGACGAAGCTTCTGCCGTTTTGCTAGTGTCGCACGTGAGCGGGGTTATCTACGCAAGCGACCTGCGTTTCCATCCCCGGCAGAGCATCCGGTGGTTCGAGTGCCAGCGCGAAGCCGCTCGCACTACAAAGAATCGAAGGAGTGAAGCAAGCGCCCTCGGTAATCTTGGTATTGGCTATGCGAAGCTTGGAGAGCCGCGCAAAGCCATCGATTTTTTCGGGGAGTTGTTGGTTATCGCCCGCGAGATTGCTGACCGCTCCTGGGAAGGCCTCGCCCTTGGCAATCTTGGCACCGCCTACTCCTATTTGAGCGAGCCGCGCAAGGCCATCGAATTTCATACGCAACAATTGGCCATCGCTCGTGAGGTCGGCGACCGACACAGTAAAGCAAGCGCCCTCGCCAATCTGGGCAACGGTTACACCGTGTTGAGCGAACCGCGCAAGGCCATTGAGTTTTACGAGCAGGCGCTGGCTATTAGCCGCGAGCTTGGTGACCGGCGCGCAGAAGGCCTCGTACTTGGCAATCTGGGCAACGCTTACAACGACTTGGGCGAGTCGCGCAAGGCCATCCAGTTTTCCATGCAACGACTTGCCATCGCACGCGAAATCGGCGATCGGCGTGGGGAAGGCAATGTGCTTGGCAATATTGGCATCGCCTATGCCCAATTGGGTGAGTCGCGCAAGGCCATCGAGTTTTTCCAGCAAGAATTGGTCATTGCTCGTGAAAACGGTGACCGGAGCGGCGAAGAAAAGGCCCTCGGCAATCTTGGCCTCGCCCACGCCGATTTGGGTGAGCCGCGCAAGGCCATCCAGTTCTACGAGCGGGCTCTGGTGATAGACCGCGAGATTGGCGACCGGCACGGCGAAGGCGCAGATCTTGGCAATCTTGGCCTCGCCTACGTTGACTTGGGCGAACCGGGCAAGGCCATCCAGTTTTTCGAACAGGCTTTGGTAATTGATTGCGAAATAGGTAACCGACGCGGCGAAGGGTCGGACATTGGCAATCTCGGCTTTGCCTACGCCGAATTGGGGGAGCCGGGCAAGGCTATAGAGTTTTACGAGCAACAATTGGTCATCACTCGTGAAATTGGGGACCGCCGTGGTGAAGGTCGCAGCTTGTTTAATTACGCGGTGGCTTTGGACAAATTGGATGGCCGCACCCAAGCCATCGCCCGCGCCGATGCCGCGCTGCAAATATTCGAGGCTATTGAGGACCCTACCGCCGCTCAAGTCCGCGCCATGCTTGAGCAGTGGAAGGGGGATCGGGGAAACGGAATCTGAATGAATCGCCGCTTTGACCTGCACCATGAATTTCTGACAGGGTGAACCGGATTCACAGGATGGAATCCTTCGTGGGCTGACCTGTTCTCCTTCTTGAATTCCGCAATCCTGTAATTCCTGTTCATCCAAGTCTTCTCCCTTCAAAGTGTTCTACAAGCAGGAACGGTTCCTCGACGCTTTCGGTGGAATGAAATGTGGCCAACGCCACCCCGATTACGGCCCCGCATCCTGGGTGCGTATGGCGTTAAGGCCAGCGACCATTCAACCAGCCCGCCTGGAAGGAATGTAGCGGGTCTGTAGCGGCCGTGTAGCTGTTTTTGTAGCGAGTTAAGTCGTTGAATATCAACCGTGTAGCGGGTGTAGCGGGTTTTTGGGACCTATATACCAATCAGGCAGTTCTTTGTGCTCTGTGTGCTCTATGTGGTTCGATGCTTGTGACGGGTCTGTGCCGGGTTGTGACGGCATTTGTGACGGGTTCACCCATGTATAACCCATTGACCATCAACATTTGTGACGGTGTGACGGCTCCAGACCCCTGGACGCCTCGACACCGCAGCAGTGTCGCCCTCCTCGTTTCGACCTGTTTCGAGTTATTTCGACCTGTTTCGACCAGAAAATAAATCCTAAATGATCCGAAAGAGCCGTAAAAGCCGTAAAATCGATTTTAGCCCTTTTTCGACTGCAACCTGCTGTCAACCAGTCCATTCCAACCGAAATAGGCGGAAAGGATTTTACGGCTTTTGCGTTAATATTACGCATGGGCATGGGGGGGAGGGGGTCCTTGGTGGTGCGGGACATTCCACAACGACCAGTTTCGAGCTGTTTCGACCAATTCAGGGTGATTCGGGGCAGTTCCTGCTAAAAAACAAAGTCATCCTTCTCGGTTGCCTTGGTTGCGCGCTTCTTTGTGAGCAAATCTATGCTGCCGGAAACATGGCAGAATTGACCGGGTTCCGCGGCGCGCAAGGGTCGTTTTTACCCATTGAGCGAACGCATTTTGCGCCGAATTGCCGCGTTTTGGGGCCAAAACCCCGTGGCATGTGCCTTGCTGAGTCAAATCAACGTAACAACAAATATGATGGCATGAATACCCTGGAATTGATCGAACCTGAGAAGCCTGCACCCAAGCCAGCCACGTCCACGAACGGCAGCAAAGGCGTCGTGGTGCTTCCTTACGGATTGCTGGGCTTCGAGCGCGTGAAGAACTACAGCCTGCTGACCAAACCCGATGAAGCGCCCTTCTTGTGGTTCCAGATGCTGCAAGACCCCAAGCACGCCTTCCTGGTCGTGCCTCCAGGGGCAGCAGTTCCGGATTACAAGCCCGAACTGGATCAACAGGACGTGGAATTCCTGGAACTGGAAGACCCTGCGGACGCTTTTGTCCTGAACATTGTCACATTGCGGAACGGCGGACAGCCCACCATCAATCTCAAAGGCCCCATCGTCATCAATCGCCGGACATGGGTTGGGAAACAAGTCGTCCCGGTCAACGCCGCCCGTTATCCCGTGCGCCATCCTCTGCCAGTTTCCTGATCTTTACACAGCCAGGGTGCCATGCTGATTCTCTCTCGCAAGCCCGGTGAAAGCATTGTGATCGACGGCCGCATTATCATCAAGATCATGCGCTTGGAAGGCGACGTCGTGAAGGTCGGCATAGACGCTCCCATGGAAATTCCAGTCCACCGCCAGGAAGTCTATGACGAGATTCAGAAGAGCAACAAGGAATCCCTGACCGACAGCCGGACGAAGCTGCCCCACCTGGCCGCACCCAAGCAGGGAAAGCCAGCCTCGTGGCCACAAGGCAACGGAGCCAAAAATGATCAGTACTGATATCCACCTACTTGCCGGCTGATCCCGCGGCCCATGGATTTATGTCCGCCCTCACCACCGCCGACAACACCCTGCTCCTGCCCGAAGGCCAAAAAGCCACGCTTCTCCCCGAACAACTGCTCGATTTTGCCAACGAGGCGTTTGTCTTCGCTGATCTTTCACGAACGGGCCACGCCGCCAAAGCGGAGCAAGGACCCCGATGCCACCCGGCCCATCCACAAGCCTGGTTCGCTGACGTGACGCCGCCGCCGCTGGCCTTGTCGCATCTGAAGAACACCCGGGTTGTGCCGAGTCGCGAGCATATTCTGCCCCTCCTGCCCAAAGGCGGCGTGTGTGTGGAAACCAACGCCCGGACAGGCTGGTTTGGACGCGAAATTCTGTCCGTGCTCAAGCCGTCCAAACTGCATTTGTGCGACCGCGATTTCACCGCGTTCGACGATTCGCCTTTCACTGCCGCGATGGAACAGGGCATCGTGGAACTGCATGAGGGAGAGGCGGCGGAGCATCTGGCCGCCCAGCCAGACCGGCATTTCGACCTGATCCATCTTCATAGCGACCCGTCCTACACGGCCACAGCGCGTGCCTTGGAACAGGCGGGGCGCAAGATCAAGGACAACGGGTGCATCCTCTGCGCCAACTACACGACCTTTTCGCCGTTGGAAGGGATCAAATACGGCGTGGCGCGGGCCGTCAATGAGTTTTGTCATGGAGCGGGCTTTGAAATTATTTGTCTGGCTCTGAACTCGCTCGGTTATCAGGACGCGGCCCTGCGCAAATGCGCCGTGCCGGCCGGAGACGGACATTTGGGCGGCGCTCCCCTGAAGGCTCCGGACACTGCCACTTTCCTGCCCGACGTGTGGGATTATCTGATCGAAAAATACCAGGTGGAGAGCGTGCTGGACGTCGGCGCGGGAGCTGGGTGGAGCACAAAATGGTTCACCGACCGGGGCATTTACACTCTTGGCGTGGAAGGCTGGAAGGAAGCCCTGGAAAAGAGCCAGTGCCGCGCGAACATTGTCGAACACGATTACAGTTCCGGCCCGTTTGTTCCCTCGATGCTTTTGGACCTGGCTTGGTGCGCCGGATTTGTCGAGCATATCGAAGAGGAATTCATCCCGAATTTCATGGCGTCGTTTCGCGCCTGCCGTTACGTCTGCCTGACGCACGCCGAACCCGGCCAGCCGGGTTATCACCACGTCAATTGCCAGCCCACGCAATACTGGATCAAGAAGATGAACGAATTTGGTTTTGACTATGATGCAGGTGTAACCGCCCATCTTCGTTCGACTGACAAGCATAAAGCGCCCCGGGGCCGAAGGACCCTAGCTTTCTTCAAAAGACGAGATTAGGTATATCTATGAATGCCAACGCTGCCAACATGCCTGACGATCAGACTGCCGTTGCCGTCAAACCGCCCGCCGCCGCCGCGCGCGGGAAACGGAGATTGAATATTTGCATTGCCAGCCCGGATTTCATTGGCCTCACCCGCCATTCCAGCACGGGCGTCGCCTACACCGCCCTGGGCCAGGCCCTGGTCGCGGCCGGACATAATGTCACCTGCCTCTTTCTCGGCACCAAGGATTCCTCCCCCAATGCCTGGGAACAGTGGGTCGAAAAATACAAGCGCGACGGCCTGACGCTGATCGCCGTGCCCCGGCTGAATGATTCGAGGATGGTGGCGCCTCTCCATCTCATCAAATCCTATGAGACTTATCATTGGCTGAAACGGAACGACCGGTTCGACATCATTCATTTTCCCGACCGGCAGGGTCCCGGCTACCACACCCTCACGGCCAAACATCATGGCCTGACCTTCGGGCGCACGACCATTTGTGTGGGCCTGCACAGCATGAGCGCGTGGCTCAAGGCCGTCGATCAGGAGTACGTGAAAGATTCGGCCGAGGCGGATACGGAATTCATGGAGCGGCGGACGGTGGCGTTGGCGGATGCGGTCGTCAGCCCAAGCCAGTATCTGCTCAACTGGGTTTCCCGCCAACAGTGGGAACTGCCCAGGCAATGCCATGTGCAGCCCAACATCCTGCCCCACTACGCCCGGCCCGCCGAAGCGCCGGCCGTTGCGCACTGCCGCGAGATCGACGAGTTGGTTTATTTCGGCACACTGGAAACGCGCAAGGGCGTTGTCCTCTTCTGCGACGCGCTCGATGCCGTTCCCACCGCCATTGCAAACAGGATCCGGATCGTGACTTTCCTCGGCGCCGAGTCCATCGTGGACGGCGTCCCGGCGCGCACCTATGTGCAGAAACGCGCCCAACGATGGCCGTTCCCATCGCAGATTATCACCGGCCACGACGCGAACAGGACAATGGAATATCTCCGGCAGAGAAACCGTCTCGCCGTCATTCCCTCGCTGCTTGAGAATTCTCCCTACCGCGTGCTCGAATGCCTGGTGGCGGGAACTGCCTTTGTCGCGAGCCGTGTGGGAGGCACCCCTGAACTCATGGTTCCCGACGACGTGGATAAAGTGTGCTTTGAGCCGACTGCCGGCGCTTTATGCGCCGTCCTTTGCAAGGCGCTGACTGAAGGGCTTCGCCCGGCCCGCGCGTTGGTTGACGTGCGCGACAATGAACAAGCCTGGATCGCCTTGCACGAGAACTCTTTCGCCCGGCCCAACCTGCCCGTCGAGCCGCGCACGGCGGCACTTGACCCGGAACCGCCTTCCTCATTGCCCGAGCTCTCCAACGAGGCCGAGCGGGCCGCCATCCATGCGCTCTCGATGGATCCCACCAACGTGGTGGCCCTCAAAGTCCTGGCGCGAATTCATCTCAGGGCTGGATTGCGCGAGGCGGCGGAGGAAGCGTGCCAGTTGATTCTCAAGCAGGATGCGGACGACGCAGAAGCCTTGCAGATGCTCGAAGAAGCCAGGATGCAGGGAACGAACTTGACAGAGAATCCACCCGAGGCCAATGCCAACGTTCCCGCGTTAGAACCAAGGCGGTCTCGAAGTTCGACCGGGAACTTGACCGCTCATTTCGCCTAAGCGAATCAACGGCGACTGGGTGCGACGGCTTTTGCTTTCCGCAATGGCGCGGCGTTTTTGATCAGGGCCGGCCTGGCCACAACCAATCCGCCCAGTGTCAGGGCCAGCATGATGAAGGTTTCTCCACCATCGGGAACCGCGGCAATCACATAATCCTGCCCGGGGCCGGTCAGCGCGATCAGATTCGCGGGCGAGCCGTTAAAAGTTGCCAGCGAATCAAGATCGTTGGTTGCCACAGAATCATAGATGCTGGTTATGCTAACGGCGTCGGCGGCGGGGAGATTACCGGTGGCAACGGCGTTTGACGAAACAAGTTCCCATATCGCAATCTGCAAACCGGCTGCGTTGGGGGAACTCATCGTCGGAGAATAATACAACGCCCACAAATCCTCGATTTCCGTCGCTGTGAACGCATTCAATTGGACAGAGTATTGATCGGCGTCCTTCGGCGCATCGATCAAGGGGACGGTGGAGTAATCGGCCGGCCCGCTGATGCTCCAGTGAAATGGATCAATGCAGAAGCCATTATTGATGGTTGTATTCCCATTGTCAGTAATCTGAAGAGTGTTGATTCCGGCATATACGCCGCCGGAATAATTCAAAAAAGGATCATTGATATTTACAACTTCCACAGGCGTGGTGCTCCAGTCGGTTACATCACTAAATGTGACTGAATCGGCGTTCACAGTGGCCGTGGAACCGGCCATGATGGCCCATCCGATGAATGCCGCCACGGTTGGTCTGATGAGTGATTTCTGTCTCATTTTCATACTTACATTCTATTAATATTGCTCATCAATTCCAACTCGCGTGCCCCCTCTTTCTTATAACTTGGCACCCCTGTCTTAATATTGCAACTCGCTTTTAATCAGCACCTTCGGTGCCAGCGCGAAATGCGGGACCCGCCGATGTCCGGGCTAAATGCTTCCCATTGATTCCCAGCACTTTACGACGGCCAAAAACGCGTGTTCCCAATTGAGACACTATTCTCATTTTTGGACATTTCAGCACTCCGACGGGCCCTGCGAACGGTCGCAGGATAACCCGCCATTGCTTTTAGGGTCGCTTGGATAATATGCTGCTCTCAATGCAAAGGCACTATTTAATTTCTGTCAGGTGACCGGCCCGGCAACCTTGTTATGTCTTCGGAGTCGCCCAAACTTGATCCGCACCACCTGCTCAATCGCGAATTGAGCTGGCTGGAGTTCAATCAGCGCGTCCTGGAAGAAGCCTTGGATCCGTCCACGCCCCTGCTCGAACGTCTGAGGTTCTTCTGCGCGTTCAGTTCCAATCTCGATGAGTTTTTCGAGGTGAGGGTGGCCGGGCTGAAGCAACAAATGGAAAGCCCGGTTGTGGAGCGGAGCGCGGATGGGTTGACGGCAACGGAAACGTTGCAAGCTGTCAACAGGCGGGTGCGGCGGCTGGTGGAGCGCCAGTACGCCTGCTGGCGCAATGAACTTCGTCCGGAGTTGGCGCGGCATGGCATTCGTTTTCTGCGGTTTGCGGAACTATCCAAAGCGGACTTGAGCTGGGTGGAGCACTTTTATCGGGCACAGGTCCGTCCCGTGCTGACGCCGCTCGGGCTGGACACGGCCCACCCGTTTCCGCAGTTGCTCAACAAATCGCTCAACATGATTGTCCAGTTGGAAATGGGCGCTTCGGGGAGCGGGGTTCAGCAGCGGCTGGCTGTGGTCCAGGTGCCGCGCGTGCTGCCGCGACTGGTTCAACTGCCCCACCCCGGCTCAAAGAAGCAACAGTATCTGTTCCTGGGCGAAATCATCGGGCACTTTCTGGCGGATTTGTTTCCGGGGACAAATATCCCCGGCTGTTGGAATTTCCGGGTGACGCGCAACAACGAGCTGTACGCCAATGAAGAGGAGGCGGCCGAATTGCTCAAAGCGGTGGAGAGCGAATTACAGAGCCGCCGCCGGGGAGTCGCGGTGCGCCTGGAAGTCGAACAAGGTTGCCCGCCGGAAATCCGCGCCATGCTCCTGGAAAACCTGGGGCTGAAGAACGAGGATTTGTTTGTCATCAACGGTCCGATCAATCCCATCCGTCTGATGGCCGTGGCCGAGGGGGATCATTCGCCGGAGTTGCGCGAGCCGCCGTGGGTCGCGCCGGCGCCCGCCGCCTTGCGCGAGGAAACGGATTTCTTCGACGCCATTCGCCGGGGGGACATTTTGCTGCATCATCCGTATGAAAACTTTGGCAGCGTGGTGGATTTTCTGAAACAAGCCGCGGCGGATCCCAACGTGCTGGCCATAAAGCAGACCCTTTACCGGACGGGAGGCGATCCGCAAATCGTGGGCGCGCTGATGGAGGCGGTGCAGAACGGCAAACAAGTGGCGGCGGTGGTGGAGCTCAAAGCCCCGGATGAAGACCCGCACGGCGTTCTTTGGCCGCGCCGCCTGGAGGAGGCGGGGGTGCATGTCGTCTATGGGTTGCTGGGCTGTAAAGTCCACGCCAAGATGTGCCTGGTGGTGCGCAAGGATACCGACGCCATCCGCCGCTACCTGCATTTGAGCACCGGCAATTACAATCCGGTTGCGGCCCGATTTAAGACCGACGTTGGCCTGCTCACCTGCCGCCCGGCCTATGGCGAGGATGCGGCCAGTTTGTTCAATTTATTGACCGGGATTTGCCAGTTTCAGGGCACGAAAAAACTGCTGGTCTCCCCTTTCGAACTGCACGACCGGATGCTGAAGTTGATCGAACGCGAAACGGCCAACGCGCGGAAGAAGCTGCCGGCGCGCATCATCGCCCGCATGAACAGTCTGTCGGACCCGCGGATCATCGCGGCGCTTTACGGGGCCTCGCGCGCCGGGGTCAGGATTGACCTGATCGTGCGCGGCGTTTGTTGTTTGCGACCGGGCATCAAAGGCGTGAGCGAACGCATCACCGTGCGCAGCATCGTGGACCGGTTCGTGGAACACAGCCGGATTTTCTATTTCGAGAACGCCTGCCAGCCGGATATTTTTATCGGCAGCGCCGATTGGACGCCGCGAAGTTTCTTCCGGCGCATCGAAGTCGTCTTCCCAATCGACGATGGCAATCTGCGCGAACGCATTCGGACCGAGTTGCTGGAAACGGCCTTGAAGGACAACGTCAAGGCGCGGTTTTTGACATCCAGCGGCTCCTACAAGCGCCAGCGGCCCCGGCGGGGCGCGGTCCTCCACCGCAGTCAAAATGAACTTCTCGCGGCTGCTGCGGGCGCCTCCCCCGGCCAGGCCGCGACGGGCACAGGCAAGGCGCAATTTCCGCGATTCAAGCTGGCGGCAAGTCCGTTTGCCGCCCCACCCCGATAAGCCCATGCTCAACACCGAGTTCATTCCCGCAAAACAAGCCATCAGCCGGCGCCTCATGATCGTGCTGCACGGGCTGGGCGACAGCATGGCGGGCTATCGCTGGTGGCCAGAAGCCATGGGGTTGCCGTGGCTGAATTACTTGCTGGTCGATGCCCCTGATCCCTATTACGACGGATTCGCCTGGTACGATCTCGGGGACCCGGCGCAAGGGATCGAGCGCAGCCGCGGTCTGCTTTTTGAATTGCTGGATCAATTGGCGGGCAAAGGCTTTTCGCCCGGTGGGATCGTGTTCTCCGGATTCTCCCAAGGCTGTCTGATGTCGATTGAGATTGGCACGCGTTATCGGCATTATCTGGCGGGAATTGCCGGGCTCAGCGGCTACGTGTATGAGCCGGAGAAGCTGGTCAAGGAACTGGCGCCGGAAGCCACGAGCCAGCGCTTTCTGTTGACACACGGGGCGCACGATCCGCTCATCCCCATCGAGCAAGTCCGCCCGCAAATCGACATCCTGCGGAAGGCCGGCCTGCACATTGAGTGGCACGAATTCGTCAAGGGCCACACCATCGCCGGCGAACAGGAGATGTCGGTAGTCCGGGAGTTTGTGAAGAAGTGTTACGAGTGACACCGGATCGGATCCGGCACTGGGGCGATCGGAGCTTCTGATTATTGTTTCTCGTATTCGCCCTTGCCCAAACGCTTGAGGACGGTAAAACCAGCCTTCTTCGCGTCGGAAATGGAGAGCGGTTTTAGCTTCACCGGGGAATTAAAGCTCGAGATGATCTTGCGGACGGGCCGCCGGCAGGCGGGGCAGACTTTCAATGGCTTGGCATCCAAGGGGCGGCGCAGGGTAAACTTCCCGCCGCAGACAACACAGTCGCCTTCGCACAACTCATATTCGTAAATCGGCATTCGATGCTTTCTCCAAGCCAACCACTTTAGCATTGACGCACCGGCGAATCAATACCTACTCGGCTGAAACGCGACCTACCCCGTTAAAACTCAGCGTAAACAAGGCAAAGGAGATTTGATCGGCGGCGACTCAAACTCGTTTGTAAGCGGAAAAACTCGCGAAAAGCCGAGCGAATCCTGAACCCGCTTGGTACGACCAAACCAATCATAAAAGTGAAGCATGCGGCTGGCCACGCAAAGCCCCAATGCCAATATCCTAGGACTGATAAACATTAAGGGCGGAGTGGCAAAGGAAGGTTTCCTTCCGGTAAAACGTTGTTGTCCGAACAGACAAAAACAACGAACCGAAAGGAAACCGTATGACAGTAAAATTAATGGCTGGAATCGATTTGCATAGCAACAATTTGTTTTGCGGAATCGTGGACTTGGAAGGCAAACGAGTGTTTGAGAAGAAGCTGCCCTGCGACGTGGACAGCGTGGTCAGGGCGCTCAAACCCTTTAAGAAACGGTTGGAGAAGATCGCGGTGGAATCGACTTACAACTGGTATTGGCTGGTGGATGGACTGCAGGACCATGGTTATCCGGTGGTTCTGGCCAACCCCGCGGCGATGCAACAGTACGACGGACTCAAGCACGCCGACGACAAATCGGACGCCTTTTTTCTGGCGGAGATGCTGCGGCTGAACATTCTGCCCACCGGCCATATCTGCGACCGGGCGGTGCGTCCGGTGCGGGATCTGTTGCGGCGGCGGATGGGTTTGGTGCATAAGCGCACCAGTTTGATCCTGAGCCTGAAAAGCCTGCACACGCGCCTGACGGGCCGGGACTTGAGCACGGGACGGATCAAGGGGCTGGAACCGGATCAGGCGGAGAAATTGTTTGAGCATCCGGCCGATCAATTGATTGCGCGGCTGGAACCGTTGCCCAGGCGCAGCCGCGCTTGGCATCTGACAGCAATTTTATTGTGGCAACGGCTTACCGAACGCGAACAGGTCCACGGTCATTCTGTGGCCCTCCTTTGCCTTTTCCAAGGTTTCGTATTCCTTTTCGTAAATGGGGGACAAGTAATCGTCTTCGTGTGAAATGCCGTCCTTACTGCATTTGATGATCTGCGTTATAAAATAACGCTCGCCCTGTTGCACATCTTTCAAGCTCTTTCCCGTGCGGATGGACTCTGTGAGCCGTGACAAATCCGATTTTCCATCCATTGAAAGCGTGGTGATTTGATGGTATCGCCCCGGTATCCACGACGCCACAATCGCCCGACCAATTCCGGGCAATTCAGGGGCGGGGTCTTCCAAAATCCAACGTGCTTTCATACGCCTATTCGGTCAGTAGTTCCACGCCTTTTGTTGCCAAGGGATGATGATGAAAACGCCTTTATTAGTGCCACGCTTTCGTCATGCACCTCACACTTGCCCGGCTTACAACATGGGCAGTCCAACCTATGATACAACGCCCCAGTAATAACAGGAGCGACCAGCGCGATGAAGTCGCCAGGCCCCAACGGTTTCTCGCGCCTTCCGGGAGGCATTTCATATCCAGCATGTGTGTATCTCGAAAAATTAAAATATCCAGAGCGGTAGAACCCTTCCATGCCGGGTTTCTGAAACCGCTGAAAAAAGCTCCAATCAGGCGCTTTTGACTTTTGGATGAGTCCAAGAAGCTTCGCAAGAAATTGCTCGTCTTGCGTAATCGTTTGCTGCAATTTCGCTGAGCCGGCCGGCGGTAGTTTCCATTTTTTCAGAAGACGGATTTTTTCGGTTGTTTCGTGGGCGATCAACTCAACGGCTTGTGCCGGAGATTTTGCCGCGCAAATGCTATTCGCTATTCTCTCCAAAAGATTTCTGGCAAGGATAATACAGTCGTTAAAGCATTTGTTTTTGCGGAGAATCCAAAAGGACTTTGCCGTGTGATACGCCCCCGACGCCTGCCTGCACAAAAAACGTCGCTGGTAAGCTTCACAGTCCGATCCTGCCGCTTCATTCCAGCCATGTCCGACCTTTTCGGCGAAAACCAGCGATATAGAAGCCATGTTCTTCATTGTAATCTTTTTTTATAACTCGGCGTCCGGCGATACATAACCAATCTTCTTGGCGAAGGCCAACTCAATGGTGCCAACGTATGTGGGAAAACCAGTCGCCGCACCGATCCATCCCGCGACAAATGACCAAACCAGCACTAAAATTCCGGCGGCTGGCTCCGGCGACTTGTTAGGCCAATCGTGTGACTTCAAGGTCATGTCAGTCCCTTAAAAGTGAATAGAGGTCAGGCCGAAACTTTTGGCAATAGTCCATGAAATTTTTGTTCTCGGTTTCCTCGGCTTCCCTGTAACTGGTTCGGGGCTGTTCTGGTCCGATGTCCAATCCAGCAGCGTAGGCTTGCTGCCATTGCCCTTCTGTAACTGGTGCGTATGTTCGTTCAAACAGGAACGTGATGGGTCAGTCCTAGAAAAATGACATTCATGATTTCTCACGTGGTCCTTTCTTCCGTTTTTAAAAGGCATCGTCTCAATTCTTCCAGCTTCCTTCCCGCTTTCCGCCTCATGCGGCTCTCCGCCTGGGTGACGCGCGTATAGTGCCCCATCGCCAGCGTTTGTCCAAACCTGAAAGCTAGGATATTTGTATTCATTCATGTTTTAGTGACAGTTGCGCGACGGAGGCGGCGCGAAAGTACTTGACGTAAACTGCATGGATCGCGGCGCGGGTTGATTCGAGCGCTTGCATGAAGTCGCCGGGGCAGGCATAGCCGCATCGCACGGCCACGCGGTACTGGGCCGGTTCGTCGTCGGGTAGAAGAATTTCGCCTTCGTAACTCCAGCGGCGCAGGATGCATTCGATGCGGCGCAATGTCGCATAGTTCCGCAGCAAGGATTCGGCGTCTGCGCGGGCCAGCAGGCCCTCTTCGCCGCCCCGTCGCAAGGCGCTCAGCGAGTTGGCTTCCTGCCAGCCGCGGGCCAGACAAAAGGCCTGCGCCAGAAATTCGGCATCCATCAAGCCACCTACGCCGGTCTTGATGGCCAGACGATCCTTGCCGGGCGGGGTCCGCTCGCGGACGGTGCGCTCGCGCATGGCGTCGATTTCCTTCATCCAATCGGGCGTGTAGGCGGACAGACCGGTTTGCCTGGATGTTTTGCCGGGGCGCGCGGTAGGCACGGCGAATCCGGCCGCCACGTTTTCCGGGCTGAAATCGGCCAGGGCGGCGGCCAATTGCTGGAATTGCGCGCCGGCCTCGAGATCGCCGGCAATGGGCCGCAGCCGGGTCAGGGCCTGAATTTCCCAAAGGCCGGCCCGCTTGCGGTAGTATTCCTCGCAGGCTTCGACGGTGTTGACGAGCAGGCCTTTCTCGCCATCGGGACGCAGGCGTGTGTCAAGATGAAATACAGCGCCCATCTCCGTCTGGCTGCCGAGCAGGTCCAGAAAGGCCGCGGCCAGGCGCTGGAGGCGGGGGAGGCTTTTCGCGGCGCAGTTTGCGACAAAAACAATGTCCAGGTCCGAGCCGTAGTTGATTTCCCGACCGCCCAATTTTCCCAGTCCAACGACGCAGAGGGGCAGGCTCTTGAAGCGAGCCTGGTGCGCGACGACTTCGAGCGCGTATTGCAGACAGGCGTCTGCCAGAGCGGAGAGTTCGAGCAGGTTCTGTTCGAAATCGGCCAGGCCCAAAATGTCGCGCAAGCCAATGCGCATCAACTCGGCCTGATGATAGCGCCGCAACCAAAGGCGCTGGTCGGCGTCGTCCGCGCCGCGGCGCAAATCACGCAGCGTTTCAGCGGCGCTCTTTTGCCGGCGCACCCGTCCGCTGATTTCCAGTTCATAAACGAGGTCGGGAGCGCGAATGGCTCTTTCGGCCAGGAATTCGGAGCGGTCAAACAGCAGCAGCAACATTTCGAAAAGCGACGGCTGCTGCGTCCACAGTTCGTACAAGGTGGCCCGCGCGCCGTAAGCGTCAATAAAACTGTCCAGCCGGACCAGGACACGATCCGGGTCGGACAGGACGGGGCCGGTTTTTGGCGGGAGCGGGGCACCGCCTGTGGTTTGTGGACAAAGGGCCAGAAAGCGGGGCAATAATTCGCGCGCCAATTCAACGGTGCGCGGCGAAACATGGACGTAGCCGGGGCCGTGCAGGAGGATTTGCACCATTTGCCAGGCACGGGCGGGGTCGCGAAAAGAATGACGGGAGAACAATTCCAGCCACGCCTTTTCGGAGTCTTCGGTGTCGTCGGGCAAGACGGAGGACGGCTCCGGTTCGTCGCCAGCCAAGAGGCGGTCGTAAATCCGGCGCACCTGGCCGGTGTGAGCGCGGCGGGCGGCTTCGAAGGCCGGCAGCGAGGCAAAGCCCATCAAACGGGCCAGGCGCTCGCAGGACCTGCGGTCGGCGGGGATGGTGTGGGTCTGCTGGCCGGCCTCCATTTGCAGGCGATGCTCAACATCGCGCAGGAAGATGTAGGCTTCCTCCAATTGTTTCGCCTCGGGGCCGGAAAGCAGGGCGTATTCCGCCAGCTTGCGCAAGACCGGGACGGTGGAAGCGCCTTGCAGGAAAGGGATGCGGCCGGCGCGCAGAATTTGAAGGGTCTGGACAATGAACTCGATCTCACGAATCCCGCCCCGGCCCAGCTTGACGTTGCGGTCCAACTCGCCCGCCTTGACGACTTCCTTTTCGATGCGTTTTTTTACGGCGGCGACTTCGCGCATGGTGCGCTGGCTCAAGGAACGCGGGTAGCGAAACGACTGCACCATCTCCACAAATTCGTCGCCCAGCCCCTTGTCGCCCGAAACTGGCCGGGCCTTGATCAACATCATGCGCTCCCAAGTCTGGCCCCATTCCGCGTAATAATTTTCGTAGCTTTCGAGCGACCGCACGAGCGGCCCGGCCTTGCCTTCCGGGCGCAGCCGCGCATCGACGCGGAAAAGGCTGCCGTCCGGCGTCATGAGCACGATTTCGGCGATCCATTTTTCGGCGAGGCGGGCGAAAAACTGGTGATTGGACATTGCTTTTCCAGGTTGCTGGCCGGGCCGGGGCGGCGTTTTGAAAACGTTGCCCTCCTCGGTGTAAACAAAAAGAACGTCCACGTCCGAACTGTAATTTAACTCATGCCCGCCGAGTTTTCCCAGGCCCAGCACGCAAAACTGGCTTTCCTGCCAGCGGCCGTCCGCGTCGAGGTAATAGGGCCGTCCAAGGCGCGCGGCCATGCTTTGGCGGCAGAGGCGGCAAACCACGTCCAGGCAAACATCGGCCACCTGGGAAATTTCGCGGGTGATTTCCAGCGCGCCAGTCAGGCGGGCCAGGTCGCGGGCGGCGATGCGCAACATTTCGCGCTGTTTGAACTGGCGCAACGAAGCGAAGGCCGCCTCATAATCCTGGCGCTCGAGCAGAGGCTCCAGCAAGCGCCCGATCTGGTGCCGCAGACCCTCCTCGCGCCGCGGAAAGTTGAGAAACCCCGGTTCCAGGAGCGGCTTCAGCCAGTCGGGACGGCCCGCGAGCAATTCGCCCAAGGCTTGGGACCCGCCCAAAACGGCTGCCAATATCCGCGCCTGTTCGCCGGAGAGCTTGTCCAAGAAGCCGGCGGCAGCAGTCTGCCGCAATTGCACGACGCCAGCCTTCGCGCGCCGAGGGTCAGCGCAGGAGGCAATCGCCCGGGTTAAAGTCGGAGTTGGCATCATCCGTTCGTGAACTCGATCTTAATCCTAATCATATTCTTTTGGTTTTTCATGGGAAGAAGAAGATTAAGATTAGTATTACGATTAGGATTAGGAAAACCGCCCCCCGAGCCCTGCCCTTGACAATTGAACCGGCCGGGGGCAGAAGTAGCTGGAAGAGGACTTTTCCCTTGCAAGATTTGGGCCGGGTCCCCGTAAAGAGATATGATATGAAAAAGATAATACCTGCACTTCTGTTGTTTGCGCTCTGCGGCTGCAGTACGGGGTATAATTACTCCCCATACGTCGGCCAGCAGGAAAATTGGAGCACCCAGCCAGGGGGATTCGTCAAAGTGGTGGATGGCGCCACCCTTTATGCGCCGGGCCAACTCCCGAACCGGCCATATATGGTTATCGGCGATGTCACGACCCACAGTGAAGACGGAGTGGCCAAGGCTGTCCATGAACAGCATGCCGACGCCGCGCTCATTTACTATAGCCGGACTTACCAAGACGGCTCGCTCACACTGGGCGGCGCGGGAGGCGGCTATGGCCGGAACGGGGGCGGGGGCGGGGCCTTTTCCTGGACCACGCCGCTTACCCACACGGATGTGAACGCGCGGCTCATCAAATTCAAGTAACGAAGGCTGGCGGGGCGTCCTGTTTTGGTGGTTTAGCTTAGTTATCACTGGTTTGACCCGGTTTGAGCATGTATTTATTGCAAGTTGTTCATTTTGAATGACGTGCATATAAACTAGCTCGGAAGCCTTGACTGGAAAAATCACTTTGATTCGCTTTGAGTTGGTATGATTCCGCCTTCGTCCGGGGAGCTTCCGCCTTCACCACTGAGGCTCCGGCGGACACGTCCGCCGTCGCCGGGTTGTGGCGCGGAGGCACAAGCAAACCGCTGAGTCTGAATTGAGAATTGGTCATCGGGAATCTCTCATTTTTGATTTATTTTTTAGCACGATTTAGCACGAATTACCCCGAATCAGCACGAAACAGAGGGAGCACACTTCCGTTGGAACCCATTGGGCGGCAGCGTGTTCCGGTTGAAACAGGGGGAAAATGGCCCAGAATGCGGTTTTCGTGTTTCATGGTGTTGTCGCGCTCTTCCGGGAATGCGGGAACAAACGGGAACATCCTGTGATGAGCGGTAGGTATCAAAGCGGAATCCTTTTTAAAATCACTGCGACTTGCCGCGACCCGGTGCGACCCGCTTTGATGGGGGTTTGATCCGCCTTCGTCCCGGGGGCTTCCGCCGTCGCCGAAGGCTTTGACAGGTGGGCGCGACGAGGCATCACGCTTGGCACCGTCACCTTCGTTAAAGGGAGCTTGCCGCGCCGCAGCCCCGAAATCTTTCGGGGCGAAGGCGGAGCTTCTTAATTCAACCTTCATCATTCCCACTTTCTTTGACTACATATATGCGTTTAATATTCAACAGTCAAATGAGTTTTTTAATTATTTTTCGTGGGAATGGCGTTTGCTTGGGCCGCAATTTGCCGCCGCAAACCATTCATTGCCCCATGAGCGACAAGAAAAGATGGCTTTTTGTCAGCCGTTTTGTCTCGATTTTGCCGGGGAATTGCTGCATCATTCCACAAGTATGAAAGGCGCAATCTTCGGCCTTTGGGTTCTGGTGCTCCTGGCCGCACCGGCGGCGATACAAGCGCAATCAGGCTCGGGTTCCAATTTCGATTACACCATAAATTCCGACGATACTAACACCATCACCATCACCCAATACACTGGGACCAACAAGGTTGTGACCATTCCAACCAACATCAATACCCTGACGGTCACCAGCATTGGGAATGGTGGAAATTCTGTCTTTTCCAGCGCCGTGACCAGCGTCACGATTCCCGGCAGCGTCACCAGCATTGAGGGATGAGGCGGACCCCATCCTTTAGACCACGGAGCACTGAAAATAAGCGCGACTTTTACGGCTTGCTGTCACTTCTATTTTTAGTTGTCTGCCGTTCATTCCGAGTTTCAAAACCCTTTCGAAAAGAGA